>DYPF01000427.1 GCA_020720105.1 Chloroherpeton thalassium | reverse complement strand
CTATTCGTTGGCAGTAATATTAAGAGATAATAAATGCGTTTATAAAACAAAAGGAGGCTTAGCATGAAAACTAAATCAATTTTAATCGGATTATTTTTAATTATTTCAACATCTACTTTTGCTCAAATTGGGCGAACATACTCTGATGGGCACGGTGGTCGAATATTTTTTCCTTTCGGTGATATTTCTTTTGCAGATGATCTTGTTTCCTTTAATAAGGGAAACCCTTTTCAAGCAGAAGAATACAGCAATCCACATAAAGCACTCAATATTCCCGATAATGATGGTTCAGGAGATAAAAATAGTACAGGCATAGGTCATGGTGGTGAATTAATAGTAAAATTCACAGACAATACTCTTTATGATATAGACGGATACGATTTATATGTATTTGAGATTGGTGGGGCATTAGAACCTGTTGATGTATATATATCTAAAAATGGTGTAGAATGGGTTTCTGTCGGAAAAACAGGGGGCGGGTTTTCTAAAATTGATATTTCAGAATATGTTAATAAAACAGATGTTTTTAGATATGTTAAAATAGTAGATGTTAAAGATGATGCAAGTGGAGAATGGCCGGGTGCTGAAATTGATGCAATAGGAGCTATTGGCTCAAGCATGAATTTTCAATTAAATAGTTCTGTATTATTTAAATCCGGAGAATCAACTATAGGTGATGATAAATTATCATTATATAAAATTGGAGAAAAAATAAAAAACATTGGAGGTTTAACAATAATTGAAGGTTATACAGATAATGTTGGTCCTTCTGAAAATAATTTACATCTCTCTGAAGCAAGAGCAAAAACAATAAAATCTTTTTTTGTTGATAGTTGTCAAATTGATTCAAATTTATTAGAGATAATTGCTTATGGTGAAGTAAATCCTATTGATGATAACAATACAGAAATTGGACGATTGAAAAACAGACGGGTAGAAATTATTGTTTTCCCAAAATCAAATCCTAATAAAAATGATGTTGTTGGAATATGGAATATAGAAAGTGGTGAGTTACATATTTATAGATATGGAAATATAATTGCAGGCTGGTACACTGAAGATTCTGGAGAAATTCTTGGTGAGTTGGCAGATGAACATACAATTATTTGTAAGTGGGTTGAAAATGGTTCGGGCGAGAGCTGTGATGAAAGTATTAATGGTAGAAATCATTGGGGTAGAATGATTATGAAATTTAACGATGATTTTACTGTATTAACAACTAAATGGGGTTATTGTGCAAGTGAGCCTACCAAAGAAGGTTGGAATGGGAAAAGAAAATAATACTACTGCCAACATGCGGTATAAAAAATTGCCGTGACAGTAGGTTGTTCAAGGGTTGCAGCCCGCTTCAACTTTTGTGTACCTTGATAGGTAATTGTCCGCAATCGGCAACTTTTCATACCGCCACCGTTGTGTGCCATAATAAAACCGCGCATAACCAGACTAAATAGTTTGAAAAATT
>DYPF01000426.1 GCA_020720105.1 Chloroherpeton thalassium | reverse complement strand
CGACCCCAACCCCAACCCCAACCCCAACCCCTGAATTAATTGTTCATTTGATATAATTATCAAGAATAATGTGGTTTCAATTCAGCCGTTTATGTATTATTGTGCGTGCAGCGAGCAGTATGATCTTTAGATTCTTCCGATTTAATCCTATCTCTATTCTGTTGTCTTATTTTATATTGATTCACTCGTGATTTGACTAGGAAGAAAACCCAATATGATTGCAGAAAAAATATAGCCAGCTACAATCCGATCATAAAGCATATCTCATAATTTAACAATACATATTTACCAACAAACTACTAAAATTTAACAAACTAAGTTTCAATCACACAGTAAGGAAACACAATCACCCTCAAATAGGCCCAAATAACCACATATGAATAGTCACAAAACATAAACATTTTACCATAAACCAAAGAAAGCTCAGTTTAATAACAGCATTTACTGAAAGCACGAAAAGCATCACTAAAATCATGTATAAACATAATGATTAAGCCAACACCCACAAAGTTATACATCTGAGACGTACCAATAAGAACAATTGTTGTGAAATGGTGAAATATTAATTCGTAGTAATTCTTGTCAATGTAATTACTACGCTTCAGAATGGTAAGTTCATATAGAAGATAGATGTTTGTACCGAGCTGGAAGTTATAGAGAACTTAGATGACATTGATGTGCGAGTTGGGCCAGTGAGGAAAATCATTAAAAAGATTTGCGCAACTGCCCGAACCGGCAAGGACTGAAGGAAACCAAGACAATTATCGAAATAGAAAAAAAATAGTGAGAGATATACCAAAGTGATACAAACATTAATAAAGCTGTTTAACAACCATTTAGACTCTAATCTTTTTACTGTCAACACACAAAGAACTATATCTTGGATGAAGTCGACGACTAACCAATGCCGATGTCATCAGTTCAAAGTGATGACGAGTCATCTGAATAGCATTTAAAATACCAAGTTAAACAAAAAGCCTGCGATTGACCAGGCAATTATATGTTCAATTTTAATAGTTTTTGAATGGTTGGTGGTGAAAAATTAGCGGACAGAAGGAATGTTGATGAAGACTGGGTAGAGAGTTATCGCCTAAATAATTATTAGGATTTTGAAGATCATTTCGGCTGTTTTTTGGCCAGTTTGAGCAGAAGTACGGAGTTGAATTTATGTTGGCTCTGAAATTGTATGTTACTTAGTCAGCATTGACCTATTATATGAGATTAAATATGCTAATTAAAAATAGAGAATAGATCCATAATAAAAAATTGCTTAGCATCAAGATCAAATAAAACCATCCAACAATTCCCTTCATTGATGAAATTATAAATATTAGTTTTATAAATTTAAAATGTTCAAAATCAAATATACAACAATTTATGAATATTCAATATCCAATATCCAATATTTCAAATATTTCTGCTGAATTGGGGTTGGGGTTGGGGTTGGGGTTGGGGTTTGGGTT
>DYPF01000425.1 GCA_020720105.1 Chloroherpeton thalassium | reverse complement strand
CGAATCCAACGCCGAAATATAATCGTCCGGGTTTATCAAAATGCTGTCTATATCTACGTTGGCTAAACTGTCAATGGTTGTGAGTAGGTCGTCAAGGTTTATAATAACGCCTTCGCCTTTATCCACAATTACTTCACCTTCAGTTACTTGGTAACTTTGGTTTATGTGAATGTTGGTAAAATGTGCTCGGAGCAAAACGTTAAAAGTTGTAACTCGCATAATACATTTGCCCGTAAAAACTCCGTTGCTTCCGGTTGCTTGTGTGATAACTCCCTCAAAACCACCTACATTGATAACATCACCTAAGTACAAATGTTGTAACGGTGGCGAATTGTCTATTACCGGAATAGACCCGTTATTGTTGCAAGTAGCTGTATCTGTGGGTTTTGCCGGAGTTGTAAATTCGTAAGTCCCCGAAAAAGGACTTTCAATTGTTCCACAAATTCCTTTTACTTTGTATTGATAAGTGTGTTGAGGTTTTAATTGTTCTATTTGTAATGGATTGATATTGACTTGTTTATAATACCAATTATTACTGTTTTTTTCTTGATATGCAATTTCAAAAGCTGAGTTTCCGGGTATTGGTGTCCAGTTTATGGTGGCTCTAAATGGCTCAACTGCTTGAGTGTTAATACTTACCGGAGTTATACATTCTTGTCCAAAGGTAAAAACCAAAACAGTCGAAAAGCCATTGTTTTTGAATAAATCTCTGCCTTGCGTATCGTAAGCTCGCAGGCGACACACGTATTTGCGACCGGGTGTAAGCGGCATAGATGTAGGTCCCATTATCAAACTATTTGACATTGTGTAAAGTTACTAATATTTATAGCTCTTATAAAATATCCGGCTGAAAGACTTGAAGATATTGATTGGTTTTTATTAATATAAAAATTATATGCATAAGCAAAACTAAAACCAATAGTAGATAAAACGCTTGTTTCTCCTTGACTGTCAGAAATTACCGAAAATCCTACTCCTCCTATACGTTTGATTTTGCTATCATCAAACAAAGGCATAACAAAATTGATGACAGGTGTTGCAAAATTTTGTCCAATTTGAGCAAACTGATTTTTGTATAATATATTAACCTTCAAATCATTATCAAAACCCACAAATGCAGAATTAGTCTGTATTGGGGTTTGACTGTAGTTTACAAATGCAACATCTTGACTAAATGTTACTTGACTTAATAATTGAATTATAAATATTAGCTTTATTACTTTTTTCATTGGTTTTTTGTATTGGTTAAATATATTTATTATGTATAAAAATTATTTTTTTTCTTTTTCAGCTATTGCTTCCCAATATTTAAGAATTTTTATTTCTTCTTGAAATTTAATAATATAATCGTATAATATCATAGTAATTATTTTATTAGAATACTCATTGCCAAAGGAATAACATTTTTGATAATAATAATCATCCATAAAATATTCTAAATTGTAAACATTTGTTGGATAATCTAAAT
>DYPF01000424.1 GCA_020720105.1 Chloroherpeton thalassium | reverse complement strand
TTCTTTTTGCTGGTCATTCGACTGTTAAAAAAATGTCATTCTTTATCTTTTTTTTTACATTTGTTCACAAATTTTAAGAAAAATCATTTTGCCATGGGGATTTTTACCAATTATTCCACTCCATATAAATACATCACTAACAAGGCTTTCATCATTATTGCCCATGTAGTTTCCACTATAAGTGATAAAATCAATTCTTTTATTATCACAGGAGTATTATCTTATGGCTATGTGAAAGCCTTCTCTGTTTTATTCCTGTTGTATATGCCTTTTTATGGTGTCGCCCAAAAAGAGGCGAATAATTGGTATTTTGGATATAATGCTGGAATAACCTTCAATACCGATCCTCCAAGCAATCTAGCAGATGGGCAAATGGTTGCTCCTTTTGGTTGCACTACTTTTTCTGATAAAAATGGGAATTTACTTTTTTACACAAATGGACAGGATGTCTGGAACAAAAATCATCAGGTAATGCAAAACGGCCATTTTGCTGGTAATGAAAATTTTCGTGAGTCTACTATTTCTACATTAGCTATTCCATTTAATCAAGATGAAAACAAATATCATTTATTTTGTATTACTTCTTATGATGGACAAAATAAGAATCAAAAAGGGGACAATCCTGGTCTTTATTATTACATAGTCGAACCCTATTTCAACAACTATCAAGGTAACGTATCAGATCCAATAAATGTCGTGACGGGTCCCACATTTGAAAAAATGGCCATGACACGACATAGAAATGGAAAAGATTGGTGGATAATAGTTCATGAAAATGATACTGACAGATACATTTCGTTTCTAATAAATGAAAATGGTGTAGATAATAATCCAATCTATTCCCAAATCGGTATTGTAATTGAAGATATACCAGGAACATTATATAATTGGGAAGGTTACTTTAGATTCTCACCAAATGGTGAGTTTTTTGCTGTGGCTCACTCTTACGATATCCAGAAATTTGAGTTATTTAAATTTAACAACGAAACAGGTCAGTTATACGACCTTATTTCATTTGATTGTTTTGGCGACCCATTTGGTGTTGAATTTTCGCCAGATAATAGTAAACTATATGTTGCGAATTATATTAGAAACGTTGATCCATCTATCCCGGACACATTATTTCAGCTTGATATTAGTAATTACAATTATAGTAGTATTTTAAATTCTAAAACTGAATTACTTATTGCTTCACCTTCTTTTGATTTGGGAAGTTTGCAAATGGGGCCAAATCAAAAAATATATTTTTCCAGAAACAATAGTAACTATTTGGGTGCAATCAATAATCCGAATGAACCTGGTCTGGCTTGTGGTATTGAATTGAATGCAATAAGTCTAAATGGCAATATTGCTTTTCATAGCCTCCCCGTCTTCACCCAATCCTACCTCAACCCCGCCGATTTCAGCTTTGAAAATGCCTGTGCGGGCACCGAAGTGGAGTTTACCCTTACCAACAATTATAATGTTC
>DYPF01000123.1 GCA_020720105.1 Chloroherpeton thalassium | reverse complement strand
ATAATAACAATAACTATAATGTTTTCGGATTGCAAATTACTATTGTCCGGAACATATTTGGTGTTTTATAGTTGTTATAAAATTATATTTAATCAATATAATTTTATCGTCATTGCGAGCTTGCGAAGCAACTTAGCGAAGCGGTCTCACGAAGTAATCTCTAATCGGATTTTTACTCATAGTAATAGTTTGTATAAGAGATTGCTTCACTTCGTTCGCAATGACGGACAATTTTTTAATGTTTCGGACAATAATGATTTCAAATTCGAAAAAGCAACTATATTCATTTACTAATTATAAAAGTGGTTTAGCATAATGCGTGGCTATAGTGAATATATAATTTAAAATAAAAAAAAGAGGACTTTTTATCCTCTTTTTTTATAATTATTTTTTAATAATTTTTCTTATAAAAACATTATCAATAGTAAATATTTCAACAAAATAAATACCTGAATTTAAGTTTGATAAATTTATATTATTTTGATATGATTGTAAAATAATATTGCCGGAAGAGTTTAATATATTTATTTTTACTATATTATTCTCGCTTTTTATTGTAAGAATATCTGATATAGGATTTGGATAAATAGTTACGAATTCTGTTTCAAATTCTGAGTTATTTGTTATTTTTGTAACATTTACAGTCCATTCTTTAATGTCTCCGTTTTGAGCTATAACTTTGTAAACTATAGGATTTGAAAAATCATTGACCGAAGTGCCGCTTATTTGGGGTGTTAGTCCTACAAAACAATTTGCAAATTCCGAAATAGAAAATTCTGCAATCAAATTTGTTAAATCTGTTTCGATTGGCATTGTAATATTTATATTTTGTCCTATAACTGTTTGACTTACTTGAAGTGGAATATCATAATTTAATAATTCGGCTTCGTTACTTAATTCTACATTAGTCCAAACATAAGGAGTTTCAGCATTTCCTATAAGAGCATTAATTTGAAACGAAAAAGTATTAAGTAAATCTATAACTTCATCACTAACCGAGTTATATGCTTTGAATGTTAATGTTTCGTTTGTAGAATTACTATAAATCATCATATAAAAAATGTTTCTATTTACATTTGAATTAAAAACAGGACTTGCAACAGCTCTACATTCATCACCCACAAACGCTGCTACAATATCATTTTCTTGTAATAATTCTATTTGGTCAATATTTAAAACTCCGGTTACTGTCATACTATATGAGTAGTTGTTTGGGTTTACAGACCAATCGGGTGTTTGTGCAAATATATTTACAAACACAAGTAAATACATTGATAAAAATAATATATTTTTTTTCATTTTATTATCTTTTTAATCAGTTATAAAAATTATACAAAACTCACATTAAATATAAATGTGAGTTTTGTATAAATGAATTATTGTTTTATAATATTTACTTGTTCGGTAAACGAAGTTGTAATAAACTTAATAATATATGTTCCTTGAGATAACTTGCTGCCGTCTACATTAAAAGAATGCAAACCGGCTGATTTATTATCACTTGAAATAGTTTTGATTTTTCTACCCAAAACATCATATAATTCAATAGTCAAATCTTCAGATGTTTGAAGATTATATACTACTGTAAGATTAGTTGTAAATGGGTTCGGATATGTTTTAATATTGATTTGCATATCTTCATTTGTTGCAATACTAGTAGAATTTGTAAGGTGCAAAACATAAGGATTTGTCGTTGTACCTATAACATCATTTACTGCAAATGTTAAACTCTCAACTATATTGTAAATAATATTTTGTTCCTTATCAAAAAGTTTAAAGTCCACGTTTTCAATTTCAGAACCATATATTGTTACAAAGAATAATTTATTATCATTTGAGATTATAGGTTTTACAATTCCTCTACAAGTATTATCAACAAAAGCAGCAATGTATATATTGTCAGACAAAGTAATTTCAGCCGGTATATCCAAAACAGCAACCAAAGACATATTATTTTGATAATTTTTTTCCATCAAATTCCAAGTAGTTTCTTTTGCCGGTTCGTATCCATTGCCTACAATATTAGCTTTGTATCCGTTATTAGGATATGTAAAAATACTTTCGTTATTAGTAGTTTTGTACATATAACCCAATCCCGGAACCAAATAAGTAAGATTACCAATCCAACCGAGACTTTGGTCATACATAGCAAACTGGTATTGACTTTTGATAATGTCATCTTGAGCAACATCATAAAAAGCAAACGCATCGTTCAAATACATATTACTATTTGGAGTAAAACCTATCCAATTCCAACCATTTTTGATTTGAATTTCTATATTTTCAGGAATCAGCTTAGACCCACTATACGAAAGTGTGTTTGCATTAGCTAATTTCATCATATACATTTCTGAATTATTAAAACCATTTCCGTATATTAAAGAACCGTCCCAATGTAAGTTTGTTGAATAATTTGCAAACAAAGTTTGACTCTTAATTTGGTCTCCGTTTTGTGCATCAACATTGGACATAACTGTATTTACATTTGATAAATCATTGTTAAACAAATTAAAAGACATCCAAGTCCAACCTTGATTTAGATTTTGATTAAAACTATAGCTGTTATTAGTCTCAATAATTTGAGGGTTTGATAAAGTACCAACAATGTTATTGTAAACAAATGTAATTTCAGGAGTAACGTTATTATGTACATATCCTTCTGTAGCGTTCCAAATTTTAAAACTTACATTTTCACCTGATTCCAAATTACTATAAATAGTTATAAAAACAATGTATTTATCATAAGCAGGAATATAAGTATTTTGAGCAACGCCTCTGCATTCTCCATCTACAAAAGCTGCAATTTTATCATTTTTATTCATTGAATATTTTTCGTCAATTTTTAATTGACCAATAACACTCATAGAATATTGATAATCATCAGGATTAACAGTCCAAGTTGGAGCTGGTTTTACAACATCTAAATTCAAGTTCAATTTTTCTGAATAACCAAAATCTGAAGTTAAAAATATTGATAACGCATACTCTCCCACATTTACAACAGGGTCAATAGTGAAAGTTAAAGTTTTGTAACTATCAGGAGCTAAAGAACCGGTTGTAGCATCGCAAGTTATCCAAGTAGGTAAACCTGAAATTGTATAAGTTTGGTTTGTTCCACCCATATTTATAATTTTGGTAGTAAAACTCAACGGCTCATAAATTTCTTTTTCAAGATTTATTTCTACTTCGTCCCAAACTACTGTATTTTGTTTGATGTATGCAGTCCAAGTTACAGGCGAAGCAATACGATTTTCGTGTAAATCTTCAACTCTATCAACTGTAAATTCCAAAATACATTTTTCGATTAATGCAGCCGGTTCGTTAAGATTGATAATTATTTTGTCTTCGTTCACAACCCAGTCAAAAGCAATGTCTTGAACAGGACGTGCATCTTTTAAATTAGGTACATTAATATTTGTTGTACTTCCACTATTAGCAATTGCATCAATTGAGTTTCCTGTTATATCTTCGAGTGTTGGAATTAAATCTATTCCCAAATTATTGTATTTATCAAACGGGAAATACAGTAAAAGACCCATTTCATCACCTTTTAGTTTTGAACTTAAATCTAATTCTAATTGTTTAGAAGTTCTTAATAAACTCCACAAACGGAATTCATCAATTATCCCTACAAAATTTTGGTCATAAGATAAAACTGAATTTTCAAAAACCCTTCTTGCACCCAAAGTAGCACCTGAGGCAGATAAACCGCCAAAGTTAGATGCTTGGGCTGAGCCAACCATTTCACCGTCAATATAAACTGAAGCATTTGCATTTCTATTTACAGCCAAAGCAAAATGATACCAAGTATTATTGGTATAATTTTTATCACTTACCAAAATAGTAACGCCGTTGTTTTTAGCGTACAATTTTCCGTTTGTATCAAAACCAATAACCCAAATATTTTGGAATGCAGTTTCGTCAGTACCATCACCTTTTCCATTTGAGAATAAAACAGTATTTGTTTGCGGTTCGGCATTGAAATAAAATTCTAAAGTGAAATTCATATCAGGCGAAATAACTGTTGTAGTTGTGTTTAATTCTACAGAAGCAGTACCGTCCATAACTCTTGCATATCCGGTAGGGAACACTCTCCATTCTGCTCCAAATAAAGTAGCATGACGATTTCTGGCTTTATCTTGAGCCATTGTTCCTTTTGCTTCGTTCATTGTCCAATAGCCGCTTAAACCTATTTCACTACCTGAAAGTTCTTGATTCATTTGAGCATATATAGTTGAGTAACCCTGTAGTTTTTCCCAAACACGCAATTCGTGAACATATCCATTGAAGTAATTTTCATCAGTTGTAGTTTTGCCTAATAACATTCTTCCGTTAGCAGTAAATGTTGATGTTTGAACAACATTTGTATTTTCAATAATATCATTTACATACATATTAAATTCTTGTACATCTTTGTTGTAAGTAACAGCATAATGAAACCAAAGTTCTGTATCTGAATATAAATTTTGAGATGTAATAACTTGATTTCCGGCTTTTAAATAGAATTTATTATCAGAATCAAAACCTATTTCTAAGTCATCTTGAGAAAAAATGACACCTTCAGTAAGCTCACCACGTTTTGCCCAAAATTCAATTGTCCACGATTTGTTATCTAAATTAACTCCATTTAATACACTTGCGTAACTATTTGTTCCGTTAAAAAATACACAAGATTGATGTTTTAGTTCATTACCATTTAGAACTCCACGAACTGAAAAATTATACGGTAACAAAGCACCGGCATTAATAGGTTCGTCAAATGTTAGCATAATATCATCGCCCGGAGTTAAAATTCCACTTCCGGGTTGAGGTGTTCCAAAAATCATTGGTCGTTTAATGTCTTTGATACCACGTGCAATTAAAGAATTATTAGTAGTATTATCAACACAATAAGAAGAAATTTTAATATCATATTGTCTATCTTGCATTGATTTTAAATCTAATAAATAATTTAATTCAGCTTGATTATTAATAAACATTTTTGGTTCGTTTGCAGCATTGTAATCATCTTCGTTTACATAATAAATCATATCAGTAGCCCAAACCGAAGTAGAAGCCGGTTTGTATTGCACCAATAATTTATCAAACGTAGTACTTTGTAAGTTATAATCTTTAATTTTGATAGATAAAGTAGTATCAGTATTTGTATTAACCACCCAGTTTTCAAGCGGATTATTCAGAGTAACACGAGTACAAACAGGTTGAAAATAAGCTGTAACAGCTACATCTGTGCTTACATTTTCATCGCATAAAGAACTTAAAACCAAGCGTAAATTTTCATAACTGTAAATATTAGGATTAGTCATTTTCACACCAATAGTTTTATTTATTGTTTCTCCTGCCGGTAGCATAATAACTCTACCATTTGTAATCGGACTACCGTCCATTTCAATTAGAGCACCGTTTTGATTTGAAGTTTCATCTATTGATAAAAGCATCCAAGCGTCTTCGTTTGTTTCGCTGATATTTGTCAATTGAAAATTAAATAAAGCTGGCATATCAGCCGGAACATTACTTACAATTGCATTTTCAACTGTCATTTGCGGAACTTCACGTTGCATAGTAGCCGGTTGTAAAACTGTCCCGGGCAGATAATATTTGGTTACATAAGCACCTTCATAAGGACAAGTAGTTTGACCACCTTTGGTTAAAAATACCGGACCTGTAGAAGTTGAAGTTGTTTGATATGGTGTTCTTATATCAACACTTAAATAATCACCCGCATCGCCATCTGCCAAAGTATAAGAATATGAAGTGCTATTTTCAGTTTCCTCAGTTTCTCCGTATTTTGTACCAAATGAAGTTTTAGTTTCAATTTTCATCTTACTACCCATACCCATAATCTCAAAACCAACTTCTCCGGCAAGGGTTATATCTAAACCAAATTCGTATTCAAAAGAAGTTTCATCAGAACTTGAATTAGTAATAGATTTTTCGTAAGAAGTACCTCCATCAAATGATACATTTTCAACTAAAACAGATTTTGCTTTTTCCATTTCGTTGAGCATCAAGAAATATTCCCAATTTAAAATTTGTTTGTTAAAATATTCAATACTATCAACAAAGGTAATGCTATAATTCCAGTCAGCCGGTATTAAAACATTGTAAGAATCTCCTCCTACACGACCATTCCATACATCATTTCCTGTTGTATTTCTTCTTCCATATTCAGGGTTTTCGGTATCACAAATTACACATTGGTAAATATCAGGATTATTTTGCATAATCAGATTTCTGACCATTTTCAAATTAGGAATTAAATAGTTTTCGATATGATATTGTGTATACATAAACATTGTTCCAAATTCAGGATTTACACGAATACCTTTTGTTATACCAATATCATAAGTAACACCTTCGTGCTCAAAAGTATTTCCTACCCAATTTGCTGCATTTTCTTGTGTGATTGGAGCTACCGCAACCTGAGTTGAAATACCGTAAACTATATTAGTAGAATGACCAACAAAAACATCTCCGTCTGCACCCACAAAATCAGGAGCATCACTTGTAGACCAACTTTGAGTTGTTTCGTAAGTTGTAGAATTAGAATTTGAACCGGTATAAGAATTTGTTATTGTTGTTCCGAAATCAAATTCAGATACGACTTCGGTTTCAGTTATAACTCCTGCACCAAAACCAGCCCAAGTAACTATACGCGAACCTAAATCAACATTCAAATTTTGACCTATTTCGCTGTTAAAAGAAAATTCAGTTGAAGTAGAATTTGTAACTGATTGACCTTGTTCTAATGTGCAAGTACTTCCGGAGCCCGGAGGGTCACGCAAAATAGTAATTATTTTTTGAGGTCCGTTTGTAACAAAGTTACTTCCGGTTGGCATTCCACCCAAAATATATCCTTTAAAAATCTCTCCATTTGGTTCCCAAGTAGTAGAAATTGCTTGATTTTGACCTGTTTTTGAAGTAACATTAAAAGTAAGTACATAATCACCGATTCCACCTTGTGCAATATTTGGTAAACCTCCCCAGAACGAATAAAATACATTTCCATTTTCGTTTAATTCGTATTCGTTTTTCTCTTTGTCTATAGCCAAAAAGTTTTGAATTTCAACTTTACCGTCATTAACAGGAACAATATCTGTTTGGTCTTTATCAACATTATAATATTCTTCAAATACTGAAATTTTTGTGAAATATTGTTTACGTTGTTTGAAAATAGGATAAAGAGTTTTTAGATTACCAAATTCATCAACAATTGGAACAGTAGTAACTTCATCTATTTGAAGTTCTGTTTCCCAGAAAATTGGTTCTCCGAATTTATCGGTAACTGTAATATTTGGGTTTTCACGATAAATAAAATCGTAATTTTTATTATACTGAACTACATCAAAATATGTTTCATCAAGTATTTTAGTACTATCACTTTCAGTTTCTGTAATATAATTTGCTTGAGTTAAATCCATTGTAATATTATGACTTTCATCAAATACATAATTACCGGCTGTTACAGATGTTACCAAATATTTTTCGGGAAGTAAATAAACAACAAATTCGCCTGTATTTTCATCAGGATATATTGTTATTTGTTTAGGTGATAAATTATTGATTACGTAACCTGTTTGTCCTACGGAAGTTACAACATTATCTCTGTAAATTTCGTTATCAGACATAACATTTACTCCTTCGGAATTATCAGTTAAATCGTAACCTTTTTGAGTTGTAATAGTTAAAATTCCATTTCCGAGATTATTAACAGTTTTTCCAAGAGCAATCGGTTTTTCTGCCTGAATAGGTCCACCGACTACCTTACCAACAACTTTCACAAGCGAAATATCAACAAAATCTATACCCGTAATCGGTTGCTGAAAATTGTAATTTCCAGTTTCCGGGAAACGACCAACTTCAAAAGTATGTCCCTGCATTGCAACAGATATATTGTGGTATCCGATAGGAACT
>DYPF01000122.1 GCA_020720105.1 Chloroherpeton thalassium | reverse complement strand
CCGAAAAAGCAACTATGTTCATTTACTAATTATAAAAGCGGTTTAGTATAAAATATTTAACATTAACAACTATCCAAAAAAAAATCTTTTGGATAGTTGTTATTTTAAATAACACTAAATTTAATAGTTTATTTTGCTTCATAATACTACTTTATTATGAAGTGAATTATTATTTTAAAATAATTTTTTCATATTTTATTGTTTTGTCGCTGTTTTCAATTTTTATAATATATGATCCTTGAGGTGAATTTTTAAGATTAATATTTGCTTTTGTACTATTTGAATTAGCTACATATATAACTTTTCCACTTATATCAGTTATTTCGATATTATAATTTGCCTCTGTATTTTGTATTTCAAATACGCCATTTGAAGGATTAGGATAAATCACAATTTTATCTGTATCCAAGTTTAAATCTTCAGTAGCAATATTTCGATTTACAACAATTTCAAATTCTCCGGTTGTAGATGCTCCAAATTTGTCAGTTGCTAAAATTACAATATTATATTTACCCCAATCATTGTCAGATGGAATACCATAAAAACGTCTTTCATTTGGTACAAAATTTAACCAAGTTGGCAAAGTTTTAGATATTTTTTGAAATGCCAAATAACTTAACTCATCATCTAAATCAATATCAATAAAGGTATTAACATCAAAAATGAATTCAAAATAGTCTTGTTGTTTTATAGTGTGATTTTGTAATTTTTGGTTTAATATTGGAGCATCGTTTACATTAACAATTTCTAATTCAAAATCTATGCTTGCAGAAGCATTATATAAATCAGTAGCTGATAATGTAAATAAATATTTTCCTACATTTTCATTTTTTGGATTTATATTAATAGTAAGGTCTATATTATTGAAAATAATCCAATCAGGTAATTGATTATTATTAAAAGTTAAGCTAAAGTTCAATTGGTCATTTATATCTGTATCAATAATACAATTTTCAGGAATAAAAACTAAAAGTTCCTCATCTTCAAGTGCATCTATTTTTTCGATAATGTTTACAACTTGCGGAGCATTATTTAATACAAAATTCAAATAAAAACGGTCATCAATATTTCCGCCCGAAAAATCAAATGTATAATAATTTTGAAATTTTAAATTTATAGTTTTATTTTCGTAAGTATCTACTAATAAAACATTTATTGAATCAAAATCATATAATTTATCTACAGAAATTGTATAAGTTCCTGCTTGTCTGATAGACAAACCAAGAGGTACAATTTTCCCATTAATTTCAGATGTAGGTAAAACATTGAGAGCCAAAGGGTCGTTTGCAAAATCTGATATAGAATACAATTGAGGCAAAGTAGCATCACCATATTCAGGATTTACAAATAAACGTGGAAAATCATATTGTTCGTCATAACTATTAGTTGCATCAGGCAAAAATTGAATTACAATATAATCTTCATGACCATTTGCCGAAGTTTTTAGTTTAAGATAGTTTTCAAAAACAGGTTCATTTTTGAGAAAATTAGGTGCTTGATGTGTTCTATGTTCGTTACGAATTTGTAAAGCACCACCATTAGAATTTGTACGTATAAAAAATCCTTGCATTGGTGCTATAATTCCATTTACAATACCCGGAGACATAATTGAAGACCCGTTTTTATAACCCGAATAACCTGTATTATTCCAAACATAAAAACCTTTTTCAATATTTGTAAGTTGGTTATCTTCAATTATTTTCCAATCAATTGAAGATGGGTATGGATTTCCGATTAGATGCCAACCGTCATAAAGTTCAGGAACTTCATCTCCGTTTAAATCTTCTCTTGGGTCATTGTTGGTAAAAGATAAACCCGTAACATCATAATTTCCGGTATTTGGTGTACCTTGAGCAGTAATAATCTGGTTCATATCCGTATAAAACATATAACCTCTATTTGGTTCAAGATTTACATTTGCACCTGCATTTCCGTTATGAGCAGGGGCCCAACCATCAATAAGTTCGTTGTTATCAAATGGATCGTTTCCGGTTGGATTTGAAATAGGGTTTGTATCTAAATCTACAATTTCGTTGTACCAATAAAAATTTGAATTATAGTTGCCCGAAGGATTTGTTCGAGTAAAAATTGCACTTGTAACAGTAGTTGCAGGCACAGAAACTTCGTGCCATTGACCACCATTTATAAATCTTTTGGCAATAATTTTTCCTGTACCGGAAATATTTCCATTATCAATAAAAGACCCAATTGCACCTGTTGCGTTATTTGGGGTTTCAAGAATAATACTTCCAAAATTTTCAAAATCACCGTTTAGTGTCAAACTATTAGAAGGATTTATTTGTAATATAGCATCTTCGCGAATTTGCAAAGCGTCCATAAAAACTGTAGAAGCAGGAATAGCTCTTTGAATAACAGCATCATTTGCATTATTTGAAACAATAACAAGCTCTCCAGGGTTGTCAGTTGGAGCAAACTCACATTGCCAATTTTCATCTGTATCCCAATTATTTGAATCCCAGCCTCTCCAAACATAAATACCTGCATGTGCCGTAGGACTAAATTCATCAGCTCCGATATCAGGATGATTTACATCTCGTAATTCATTATCAATATCTCGAGAAATTCCAGTTGTATTAATACCAACACTATTAAAACCACATGCTTTAGAAGGGTCTAAATGTAAATCACAGTTTGTGGGATTTGTAAAAATAGGTTCTTGATTTGTAGATAGATAACTATAGTCTTCATTGGTATTAGTTATCCAAGTTTCAAAATCAACATCTGTACTATTCCAACGACCAAGAGTAGCTGAATTAGTTGTAAAATAGGCATTTGCATTTATATTTACATCAGAAATTCCAGCAACATCATTTATCTCAATAGCATAATGTTTTCCGGTGCCTCCGGTTCTAAAGTTTGCAAAAATATTATTTTTAATATCAACAGGTACGTTATTATTTTTTCTGGTAATAGCATAAGAATTTCCTGATGTAGCAGTTCCTCCAATATAAATACTATTAAAATATATATTTTTTGTGTTTGCATTATTGCTTGATAACCAAATGCCACGATATTCAGTTGCATCATTGTAACCCAAAGCAATTTGATTATTGTATATAGAACCTGTATTCAAAGTATTCAAAACAATTCCTGAAGCAGAACAACTTATATCAGTAGAGGTATTTCCAATATTCCAAATTTTATTGTTATAAAAAACAACATTTGGAGATGATTCTGAAAATCCGGCAACATGAATAGAAGCATTTCCCGAACAAGATAAATTATATATTTGATTTGAATAAATGGAAAAAGTTCCGTTACCTGAAGTATAAATTCCTTGAACAGCAAGTTTGCCGGAACTTGAAGTATTTAAACTTGAAGATGATAAATTACGTATTGTGTTTCCAAATACATTATGATTACCTGTGTTTGTAAGTTCAATACCGACTAAAGTTGCAGAATTATTTGACAAAGTTAAATTCACTAATGTGTTTGAACTGATTGTTGAACCTATTTCACTTGTTGAAAGATAAATACCTGTTAATGAATTAGAACCGTAATGTTCAATATCATTGGCTACAGCAACATCACCGATAGTATTATTTGTAATATTAACTTGCCCGTTTGATGACTCTATCACAGTCAAAACAGCATTAGCACCACCTGAATTTGTATTTTTAAAATTTTTAATTATGTTATTGTCAATATTCAATATACTTGAAGCTCCAATATTCAATGCTATACCTTTCAAGGCAGAATTTCCTGTTGTAGTTATATTTTTCAATTCATTATTTGAAATTGAAAAAGTTCCGGCTTGAGTTGAAGCAACATTAATAATTGTAGTATTATTGCCTTCTGCTACAATGTTAGAGAAAATATTTGAGTTAATATTGTATTTTCCAGATGCGATATGAATACCTTTGAATAACGATGTAACACCGTGTAAACTAATATTTTCAATAGTATTTGAAGTAATATCAGTAGCATTTGTAGTTCCTAAACCAGCACATTCAATAGCTATAAAAGTAGGATTAAAAGAATTTGAAATATCACAATCTGTTATTTTATTTCCTGAAACCGGATAACTGCTACCAGTCGAAATATAAATTCCGCTTATGGCATTATTTCCTTTCAAATTAGAAATTTGATTATTTTGGTAAACAGAGCCTAAAGATGTTCCGGATGCAATAATTGGTCGTAAATTTCCGGTACCAATATTAGTTATGTCTTTTATAATATTAGCTGATGTATTTCCAACACTACAAAGTCCGTTTTGGGTATAAATGCCAGAAAACGAAGATGAAGCGGTTGATGTACCTGAAAATCCGGCGATAGTATTCCCTTGAATATCAGCAGTAGAAGCATTTGTAAAAATACCAAATATTCCGCCTGAATTGTTAGCAAATTGAATACTTGTGTTATCAGATACACTACCAATTGTATTTGACGAAATCAAAACATTTCCGGCAGGAAAATTCATAAAATAAATTGCTTGAGCACTTGCAGAAGTGATTGCAGTCTTCTGAAATGTATTTCCGGAAACAGTAGTTTGTGCTCCTGTTCCAACATTCAAATACATAAATTGATGTGTACCATTAGCAATACTTTCGATACCCGAAATAATATTATTAGAAAAATTATTTCCTGATAAAGCTCCATTATAATAAAAACCATAAAAAGTATTTCCGGAACTTCTGTATTTGATACTGTTGTTTATCGCAATATCACCAATTGTACTTCCGGTTCCTGTGTTAATAATTCCGTTATTCAGATTATAGGCATAAAATGTATTGGATCCACTGCAAGCAGACATATCAATACCTTTTACAATATTGCCTTGAAGTGAAATTGCAGCGTTAGTTCCGGCTGTGGTTTGAGTATACTTGATTCCATTAAAAGTCAATCCTCCGGTATAAGAAAGAACTATAGAAGCTATAGTATTATTATTCAAATCTATAATTGGAGAATTTGAAGTTAGCTCAATACCATTTAAAGGACTACGTCCACTGTAATTTATCGTTTGTAATCCTCCAATGGTATTTCCGGATATAGAAGAAACTAAAGAATTAGACACATAAATACCATGAAATTCAGTTGTGTTTCCACCACTTGTTAAACTAATATTCTGAATTGTATTGTTGTTAATAATAGAAGCTGTTCCGGTATTATCGCTCAATAAATGAATAAAATAGTAATCAATATTTGAATTTAAAGACATTGCAGCTCCACCACAATTTGCAGATTTTCCTCCGATGAAATTTCCGTTTATAGTATGTCCACTTCCTATTTGTACTGATATTGCTCTAAATGCACCATCAGTAGGGTTTGGAGCAGTAGTTAAAGTATAGTAAAAACTATTACCGGAAATATTCCAATTGTTGCCGTTTCCTGTACTTTTTATTATTACCCCATTATTTATAAAATTTGCTATCTCATTATTTATAATTGAATTTGAAGTATTTAAAACAGTACCAAAACCCATCGAAAATACTCCATTGTCTGGACCTATTGTCAAACCTGAGCCAACTTGTTTTATTATATTATTTTGTATAGTATTTGAATTATTACCTGTTAGTATCCCTTGGTCAAAAAACACAATACCACGAGGCAATAAAGTTACATTGCTTTCAATAATACAATTTTGAACAGTATTGTTTGATGCATCATTTTGAAATCTAAACGTACTATAAAAAGCATTAGCATCATTTTGAACAAATTTTAAATATTGTCCACTACCATTAAAATTACCATCAAAAGTTACTCCCGTGCAGCCTTCCAAACGAATCATGTCGTAGTCGTTGGTGCAAGTCAAGGTTTTAAGGCTTGCATCTTGGGGTTTAACGGTAACAGTATAAGGACCGCCGTCATTGGTCCAATTTTTAAGTTCATAAATTCCGGGTTCGGCAATATCGGCAGCAATAACTGCGGTAATATTTCCGGTTATTATTTTTGAGTTAATATTTTGAAAAAAACCATCATTACCAGTTAAAGTAAAATACGATGCAGATGTACCACCTACTATATATGTCCCTGCCATATTTGCATCTATCGTGTAATATTCCAATGCTGCAGTTGTAGGATAAGTAGTGCAAATTGTTACATCTGTAAATTCAGGAGTTGACGCATCAAAATTTGAATAACCAATATTTCCGACAACATCTTGTGCCACAAAATAATACTCAATGATGTCTCCTCCGGCAAGTGCAGTTGTAAAATCAGTAGAAACTATAGTAAAATCCCACATACCGGTTCCAACATTAAAAACACCTTGTTGTGAATGTTGAGAAGCCCAAGCTTCACTTCTATCAATAGGATTTGTTGGTCCGGCTCTGCGATAGTATATTCTTGGAGCTAAACCCCCCGTAGCCACTCCAGTACCTAAATCAGTTATTAACACAGATATAACCCTGTCGGCTAACGAAGTTGTGGGTGGTAGTGGCGTAAATGTAAATGTTGGAGGATAAATATCAACCAATGTTGTTGTTGCAGCATCTGCACCGATATCAACTGGAGTTAGAGATGCTCTGTTTTGATTATCAAAATCTTTTACTAAAATTAAAGTTGGGTCACCGGCTCCTTCAGCATTATTATTGGCAGACAAATGCATGTTTATTGTTGTAGCATTACCATTTGGATTTACAAAGACAGTTTCTCCAAAGCCTGAATGTAGGTCTTGTTTTTGCCCGGCATATTCGGGCATAAAACTTTGCATAAAACGAAGGTTTGTCATTGCACCTAAGTCTAATTCAGCAAAATGTGTTCCATTCGACCAATAAATGTTGTAATCAGAACGAATACCGGTAGAAATGTTGTATTTCACAGCATAATGTGTTCCGGTGCCGGTAATATCATTTATAAAAATATTATTTCTAATATCAGCTACTGAATAATCAGTTTTTTCAATACAACTTGTAACTACTGTCGAAGTATGTGATCCTGTAAGGTAAATACTATTGTGATAATAAGAATTTGCATCATTATAAATGACGTCAAAAATTCCTCGCATCCAACCAACAGAAGTAATATCGGATCCATCTGATTTTTTGCCCAATCTAATTATATTATTCGAAACAGACAAAGTCCCTGCAGCACTATATATACCGAGATAATATCCTGTTGGACTTAAATTTTCGGTAGAATGGATAAAATTTTCTGAAACCGTGCTGACCGCTGTATTTCCGGAAGCAATATAAATTCCGCAAACGCGGGTATTTCCGCTTGCATACAAGTTTTTGAGGTTGTATATCGTATTACGTGAGATGTCGTGACCGGAAAGTGTGGATGAAATTTGAATTCCGCAAAGTGAAGCACTTGTTCCGCTGCCGGTTTGTGCGGATTTAACCGTAATATCCCGAATCGTATTACCTTGAATTGCATTCGTTCCGCGACGCGTCATAATGCCTTCAAATTCCGAAGAAGTACCTTCGCCGTAGCTCGAAATATTACAAATTTGATTGCCGGAAATGGTGGTTGTTGTGGCATCGTAAATTTGTATGCCCCAAACATCAAAACTTGATATATTACCTGCATTTCCAATTTTTATGCTTTCAGATTGGCTTAAGCTGCCTATAATGTTGTTTGAAATTGTGTAATTGTTTGTGTTAGCAAATTGTATTCCAATAAAATCAAACGCGAAATCTCCGGAAACGGAAATCCCTCCAATTTGATTTTCTTCCATAGAAACAGGATTATCAGCATAAATGAAAATCGGGATAATTTGTCCGCCTGCGCCGCCTGTTTTGGTTATTTGTATCGGATAGTTTGCAAACGCACCCGATGTTCCGACGAAGTTCCCGTTACCGGCTGTTCCGATATTTGCTTCTCCCGAAAGCAGACAAATACCGGAAAATAAGCCGTCGTTTGTGACAGATGTGCTTGCAGAGCTAAGTTTTACACCCGAAACCGTATTGCGCAAAACATTGGACGGTGTTGCAGCTCCGAGATTCAAATCAATGGCTGCAAATTCGCTTGTCGAGCCGCCAATTTC
>DYPF01000121.1 GCA_020720105.1 Chloroherpeton thalassium | reverse complement strand
TACAAATGATGTGAAAGCTTCGTTATCTTCCTTAGGTGCCCACTCGGGTTTGATGCGACTATTAGTCATTATGTCTTGTGAATGTTATTTGTTTTAATATAAAAATTATCTAACTTTAAATGTTGCCATTGTAATGATTGCTAAAATTATTGCAACAATATAAAAACGGGTAACGATTTTACTTTCGTGCAACCCTTTCTTTTCGAAGTGATGATGGAGCGGAGACATTAAGAAAATTCTACGACCTTCTCCATATTTCTTTTTTGTATATTTAAAGTAACTTACTTGAATTATTACCGAAAGTGTTTCTGCAAAGAAAATACCACCCAAAATTGGCAGTAAAAACTCTTTTTTAAGCAATATTGCAAGTCCACCGATTGCTCCACCAAGTGCAAGCGAACCAGTATCTCCCATAAATACTTTAGCAGGATATGAATTGAACCATAAAAAGCCAAGTGATGCACCAACAATTGAAGCGGCGAAAATAGTTAATTCTCCTGAACCACTTATATACATAATGCTTAAATACTTAGCAAAAGTAAAGTTACCCGTTACATAAGCAATAAGTGCTAATGCAAAAGTAGCAATTCCAACGGTACCAATTGATAGCCCATCAAGTCCATCTGTTAAGTTTACAGCATTAGAGGTTGCAGTTAAAATGAAAATAACCATTGGGATATATAAGATACCCCAATCGAAATTCAAATATTTTTGAAATGGTATAGTTGTTAATGTTTTGAATTGTTCCATTGCAGGAGAAAATAATTCTGGGAAAAAATAAATCATACCACCAATAATTAACCCAACCGCAACTTGCCCAACAACCTTATATTTCCCAATTAAACCTTTGGGATATTTTTTTATTACTTTTAAATAATCATCTAAAAAGCCAACTAATCCTAACGATAATGTTGTAATAAAAATGATAATAATAAACCAATTCGTTATATTAGCCCAAAGTAGCGTAGGGATTAATATGGAAATTAATACAATAATGCCCCCCATAGTTGGAGTGCCAGCTTTGGTTTTGTGATTGCCAACATCTTTCAATTCAATTTTGGATTGTTCTCCAATTTGTTTCTTTTGTAAATACTTGATTATCGCAGATCCAAAAATTAAACTTATCAATAAAGCTGTGATTGCTGCTGCCGCTGAACGAAAAGAAATGTATTTGAAAAGACCAAAACCTGGTGGGTTAATAATTCTTTCAATATATAAAGCTAAATAGTAGAGCATCTAATCTATCCTATTTTTGGAATTTATCGAGATATTTTGATATCGCTGATTTATTTGTATGGAATACCATCATTTTTAATTTCACAAAATCTTCGTGGAAATAATAATATCCTTTAGCTTTGCCATTTCTTGCACCAGAACCTGAATCTTTAATCAAAAACCACCAAGCACCATCTTTTATAGTATAACCAACGATGTGAATCCCGTGGTCGTCGCCAGTTGTTCCATTTGAGAATCTGAATTGGCGTGCTTTATCATCAATATATTTGCTAGGAATATCATAAGACGGAATCATCGCAACATCTTCGAATGAGTATAAACCAGCTTCGGAAACATCACCACCAATTACTACAGAAGTACCAGCTTTAACTGCATCTTTTATTGCATCCATAAATTTATCTAATGGAATATTATAATACGAGGAATCTTTCCACCAATTATCAGGTACATCATAAGCAATTTGTTTGTTATAGTCTGGTTCCAATACTGAAATAACATCTACATAATCATCTAAATTTAATTTTACTATATCTGTAAAAAAACTTTTACCATTGTATGTTTTACCTTCAAATTGGAAATCTGTTGGAGGTGTTGTTAAATAAGTATTCATAATGCTTTTCACATTATTTATCACAAATTCTTCATTCCAAATGCTGTTTGATTTTACATATTTCAGAAAAGTAGATATTTCATCCATCATTTTATGTTGGTCTGGGAATTTCTGCCCTAGCAATAATCCTGAATAAGCATCATAAGGCACTACGCCGTAAATTTTCCAAACTCTTTTAACAGCATTTGCTTGACTTCCTTCGGATACAAGCGATTTGCCTTTAGTTTCCACATAATATTTTACTTTTTCTACCATTTCCCAATAGGCAGTCCATGTTTCTGATAATTTAATTTTCTTGTTGAATAATCTATTCATTTCTGATTCGTAGAATGATGTTGTGCAATAATCCCAACAATTGCCTGTCCAACCTTGTGAAATCGGATCATTATGCCATACTTTTGTAAATTCATCGGTGGATTTTGGTAGGTTCTTTCCCTTGAAATCCATTTTGAGCGTCATTTTCTTTGCGGATTTGGGTTCAATCAATTCATTACTACTTTTTTCGATTTCTTCAAAGAAGGGATTTTTGTAATCAATAAATTGTAAAGTGTCATTTTGTGCGAAATTTGTATTGATAATAGCAAAAAATACAAATATGTAAACTAATTTTTTCATTATATCACCTTAAAAAAATCAAAATTAATAAATTTGTATTTTATAATTTCAATTATTTGATAATGTTTGTAAAATACTTTTAAAAAATTTCTTTTTGGTATTATTATTGTTATTAAAGTTGAAGTTTGAACTAACTTTTGAATTGGACGAATATTATGTTAAAATCTATATTTTCTATTATATTAATTCTCACAATAAGTTTGAGTTTTTCTCTCTATGCTCAAGATACTATTCCCAAATTAGTGTTGGACACTATGGAATTAAAACCAAGTTACGGTATTGTTGGTGGATATAATGTGGACTTTCATTCTACTGATTTTCGCAATTTGCCAGGTGTGCCTAATTGTTGTCCTCAATTTACTGAAGGGCAGGGAAAAGGATATTATGGTGGAATTCTTATCGATTATCCTTTGAACTATGATTTTACTATTTCAACTCGTTTGATTTACAATTATTTTGATGGAAAATTAACTTATTACGAGCAGACTCCAATCATTTTAGATGGAAAGCAATCTACTGGCGAATTCGAACATCTTGTAGATGCTAAGTTCTCGATGATTGCTATTGAACCTTTGTTTGCTTATAATATTATTCCTAATCTTTCTTTAATCTCAGGCTTCTCTGCTGGCTTTCTTACTAAAGCTGATTATTATCAAATAGAGAAAATTACTAAACCTTCTGATAGAGGGACTTTCCTTGATGGTAGAAGTTATCGTAATCAGAATGAAGGTAGCATTCTTGATAGTGCTAATCTCTTCCAATTCGGTTTTAAATTCGGTGTTTCGTATCGTTTACCTTTTAATAAGAGTAATTCTCTCTTTGCTACTCCCGAAATCTTCTATTCTTACTATCCTTCTGATTTAATGAGGGAGAGAGTTTGGAATATTCATCAGCTTTCTGTTGGTATTTCCTTTAAATATCGTATTCCGCCGCCTCCGCCACCTCCGCCTGCTCCACCAATTGCTCCGCCTGACCCTGAATTGCCAATTATCACTAAGATTCCTTTCCTTGCTTGTGATGTTGAAGCTGTTGAAATTGATTCAAATAATCGTGAAAATCGTAATATTGGTATTCGAGTAGAGGATTTTATCTCGTATAATATGCGTCCGCTTCTTACTTATGTCTTTTTTGATGAGAATTCGTCTGCTATTCCTTCTCGCTATCATCTTATAGATTCTAATTTTACTCATTCTTTTAAAATTGATGACTTAGCTAATCTTAATGCTCTCGATACTTATTATAATATGCTTAATATTATTGGTAAACGATTGATAGATATTCCTGATGCTAATATTACTATTGTTGGGAATAACGCAAATGTTCTTCAAGAGAAGAATAATAAATCGCTTTCGCTTGATAGAGCGAGTAGTGTGGCTCATTATCTTAATTCTGTTTGGAAAGTTCCTTTTGATAGGATCAAAATCGAATCTCGCAACCTTCCTAAAGAAAGTTCTCGCCTTGATGATACTCTTGGAATGCAAGAAAATAGACGTGTTGAGATCTATTCTAACAATCCTGCTATTACTGAACCTGTATTTACGGTTGATACTATGCGTGTTCTTTCTACTTCTGGCATTAAATTTATTCCTAAAGTTCTTACCGAAGCCGGTATTAAACATTTTGAATTTACTTTAAATCAAAATAACATTAAAATTATGAATAAAAGGGCTGAAACTAATCTCCCTACTAGCTTTATTTGGATTATTGATAATAAAAACATTCCTAAAGATAATGTAGATTTAACTTATTCATTAATTGTAACTGATTCTGTGGGTCAATCTATTTCATCTCCTTTAAAAAAGATTCCTCTAACTAAAAAAACTGTTGATTCTAAGCGCCGTTCTGGTCAGGCAGATAAGGAATTTGAATATTATTCGCTTATTTTATTTGATTATGGTAAGAGTAATTTAGCTAATCAACATAAAAATGTTGTTGATTTTATTAAAAATAGAATTAGCGCTGACTCTAAGATATCTGTTTTTGGTTATACTGATAGTATGGGAGATGATAATATCAATCAATCTATTTCGGACAAACGTGCTAAGTCTGTTTTGAAACGATTAGATATTAATATTGAAAATGTTGAAGGCAAAGGTGAAAGTAATTTGCTCTATGATAATTCATTACCAGAAGGACGTTTCTATTGCAGAACCGTAACTATTAATATAGAGACCCCAGTAAAACCATATTAAAGTATAAATAATATTCATTTTCTTAATAAGTCCGACTTTTTTATTAAATCGGACTTATTTTTTTAGCAAAATACTTTCTACATTATTATTATATTGCTTGGTTCGCTTGTAGCACCATTTCTTTGAGCTTTTACACGAATTAGATTTGTTCCTGTCGGATTGATTAATCGCAATTCATAAGTAGCTTTTGTTGTAGTACCTACAATAGCCCATCCTGTTTGAAAATTATTACTCAATTCTATCAAAAAAGTAGTTCCATAATGATTGCCATTACGGTTCCATTTAATAGAAGCAAGTCCTCCTGTTCCAATACTGCTCGTTAAATCTAATGGAGGAACTGGATTTGTTGGTGATGGAGTCGGACTTGGAACAGTTAAACCTAATTGTTCTTTAATACTATTAGGAACACCCGGTTTAGCTTGTATTTGTTTTGCTAATACACGTATATTTGTAATCAAAGTAGTTCTTGATGCATTCTTTGCATCAGTTGCAGCTTTAGATTCAGCTTGTTTAGCTCTTGCTGTATTTAATTTTACAAAATAATCAGTTTTCTTCGTTGTCATAGTAGTTATATCTGAAGCAATTAAACCTATTGTTGCTAAATTAGCATTAGCAACAGTAATAAAATTATCAGTCCAAGGTCCAATATCACCATCTTTTGATGGAATATAATCTGATGTAGCCATAAAAACTCCTAAAAATAGTTTAATAAATATAAAATATATAATTAATTTAATAATAATTATATTATAATCATAATAAAATAGAACAGAATCACGTTAAATAAGAAGTTAAATCACGTGAAACAAAAGTTAAATCACGTGAAACAAAAGTTAAATCACGTGAAGCAAAAGTTAAATCACGTGAAACAAAAGTTAAATCACGTGAAACAAAAGTTAAATTACGTGAAATAAAAAGTTAAAACACGTTAAATAAAAGTTAAAACACGTTAAATAAAAATTAAAGCGTTTGCTAATATTTATAATACTTAAAATAATATGTATAAGAACAAATAAAATAATTAATAATGCAAAAATAGAAATAAATAATTAATAAACAATAAAATTATAGAAAAAAAAAGATGTCCTACATTTTTAAATTGTAGGACATCTGAATATATAAGAAATATATATTTATCTATAGAATATTATTTTAATCTTCCCTCAATAATATCTAAGACTGCTTGCATTTCAATTTTAGCATTATCCGAAATTGTTTTAGCTTCTTTAAGAATATTTTGTTTATATTCATCATTAGTTATAGTAGGTAAATTGATTAAAACATTACGATAAGCACCCCAAATACCAACTTCCAAAGCTCTTGCACCAACTTCAACATCAGAATGAGAAGCAATATTACCATATTTAGCAATTTCCTTTATTTCATTCCAAATATTATTAGCAACTTGCATTGTTTTAAGAGGAACTTCAATAGCTTTCATTATACCAATTTGCATTTTATCATCACGAATAGCAATTTCCACATCATTAGTCTTTGGTAAATGCATAGCTTCCATATATTCATCAAATGCTTGGGTATCTTTATCAATCATAGGAACTAATTCCAAAGTAGTTGAATAAAGTTTAGGAAGAACAGAGCGAATTTCCTTATCAACATTTTCAAATTTACGAATGCCATAAGTTAATTGAGCAACCATAGTAGCCAAAGCAGCACCAATAGCGGCAATAGCAGCAGCAGCAGAACCTCCACCGGGAGAAGAAGTACGAGCTGCAATTTGGGAAATAAAATCTTTAAGAGTAGAATTAATCAAAGGAAGTTTATCATCATCTCCTATCATATATTCTATAATCTTTTTCTTAGGATTAAAGATTGAAAGAGAGTTCAAACCAAGCCTATCAACAACTAATTTAACCTTAGCATCATCATCAAGAAGCATTAGATTGTCTTTTTGGATAAAATATTCAGCAGAAGAGAGGATAGCATTAAGAGGAATAAGCCCAACAAGTTCAGAACCAGCAATAGCAACATTCAATTTGCTTGCTTCGATGCGAGCGGCTTCAAAAGCAATATGAATAGGAGTAATTTCATAATTAGTAAGGTTCATAGAAACTTGTGCCATACGATATTCATCAACAAACCAGCCAATTCCCTTAACTTCACGAAGCATTCCGGGCTCTTCCGTGCCTCGTCCAACTTCACGTAAGTTCAAAGCAATGCGATGAGCTTGTTGTTTAGTACCTAAAACATTAATATTATAAGCAATAAGGAATCTTCGAGCACCAACAGCAGTCGCACCCCATCTTGGAATGAACTCAGCAGGACCAAAATCAGGCAACCAATCAGTTAAATGGATCTTTTCAACAATGCCTTCGTATTCTCCATGACGAATATCAGGCAAACGCTTGCGATAATCAAGCTTAGCAGACTCTTCGTAAAGGAAAACAGGAACATTAAGTTCCAAAGCAAGCCGTTCTGCAAAAGATTCTGAAACAGAAATACACTCTTGCATAGTAATATTGCTCACAGGAATAAAAGGACAGACATCCAAAGCACCCATACGGGGATGTTCACCTTGATGATGGGTCATATCAATCAATTTATGAGCAATTCGAGCAGCAGCGAGCGCACCTTCAATAACAGAATTAGGCTCGCCAACAAAAGTAAAGACCGTTCGATTAGTAGATTTGCCCGGATCAACATCAAGCAAAGAGCATCCGGGAGTATTGCGAATAGAATCAGCAATAGCATTAATAATTTCAAGGTTGCGACCTTCTGAAAAATTAGGAACGCACTCGATAATTTGTTTCATTTAATATAATCCTTATATTTTATAGACTTCTATTTTATAAATATTGCCCAACCAACGATCAGAAGAATTATCTTGAGGAAAGACAAGAAAGAAATTCAGGAAAACTTTCTTATTAATATCAGTAATTTGGGCTTTATTAAGAGGAAATTGGAAAACAATCTTGTATTTCTGCATATAAGTAAAGACATCATCAACTTGTGCAAGCTCATCTTTATTCAAATTAGACCCAACATCAAACAATCTAAGAGTATCAGGCAAAGTTATCTTATCCTTTCCAGCAAGAATAACAGGAATTTTGGAAATTTTATGGGAGACATCAGAAAATGAAAAAGTAATTTTGGTGCTATCAGTTGAATAAGCAATAAAAAGTAACGAATTTGGATTGACTGAATCAAGTTTGATAATACTTTTCTCGATTAATTGTTCAAAAAATACACCTTGGGATTCCTTGATGAACTTATTTCCTTTCTCGTAAAATTGTATAGAATACTTATCGAACTATGCGAAAAGAGCTTCATTAACTTGAATATCGG
>DYPF01000423.1 GCA_020720105.1 Chloroherpeton thalassium | reverse complement strand
CCCGCAATCTTGCAAAACGCTTGTTGGCAGATCGTTATTCTTTTATTATTTTAGTATTCATTATTCCTTTTTCTGTATAGAGTTTTAATATATAATTTCCAGTTTTTAATTCATTTAAGTCTATTTTATTTTCTGAAACAGTATTTGAACTTAAAATTCTTCCAGTAATTTCATATACTTCAATTTTTGATATTTTGTGTTTCATTTTGAAATACAAAATATCTTTTACAGGGTTTGGATAGGATATATTAGAGTCATTATTAAAATTTTCATTTACGCCTAATGAACTATCACAAAAACCAGTAATTTGAATAGGTGAATTTTTGCTAACATTTGTACCATCTCCAAGTTGACCAAAAGCCGCACTACCAACTGCCCAAACAGTACCATCATTTTTTAAAAATAATGAATGAAATCCTCCCGCTGATATTTCATTTACACCTGAAATATTTAATACTTGTATAGGAATGCTTTTATGAACATTTGTACCATCGCCAAGTGTTCCTGCAGTATTGAAACCAACTGCCCAAACAGTACCATCATTTCTCAAAAATAAGGAATGATGAGTTCCTGCTTTTAAGAATGTTACACCAGAAAGACCTAATACTTGAATCGGTGTTGTTCTCATATTGTTCATAGTACCATCACCAAGTTGACCATAGCCATTTTCACCTGTTGCCCAAACAGTCCCATTATTTTTTAAAAAAATTGAGAAACCTCCACCAGCATCTAAAGCAATTATATCACTTATATTTGGAATTTGGAAAGGATTGCTATTATATTGCAATGTAGTGCCATTCCCAAGTTGTCCGAAATTATTTCGCCCTGTAGCCCATACTGTACTATCATTTTTTAAAAAAAGTGAATGGAAACCACCTGCGGATATTGCATTAATACCTGTAAGACCTAATATTTGAACTGGAATATTGACATTAACTAATGTTCCATTTCCAAGTTGTCCAAAACCACCTCTACCTACTCCCCAAACAGTACCATCATTTTTTAAAAATAGTGAATGATCAGTCCCAGCTGATATTGCACTAATATTTGTAAGCCCCAAAATCTGGATAGGGATGTTTTTATTAGTAAAAGTACCATCACCTAGTTGACCATAATCATTTCTACCTGTACTCCAAACTGTACCATCATTCTTAAGGAAAAGGCTATGATCTTCCCCAGCAGAAATATCAATTATATTTGAAAGTCCAGAAGCAAGAACAATTGAATATGAATTATATTGCTCAACACCATTTCCAAGTTGTCCGTTAACATTGTGACCAACACCATTTACAACACCATTGGAGCAACGATAAAGTGTATGTGAACCTCCACCAGATAAAGTTTGACCATTTAGAAAATTGTGCGAGTATATTAATAATAAAAAAATAATATTAATAATTGATTTGTGATTTTTCTTCATTTTTTTAAGTTCTTTATGGTGGGTTCTAAAAATTGGTTTTTTCATGTTTGATTATAAGAAAATCGC
>DYPF01000120.1 GCA_020720105.1 Chloroherpeton thalassium | reverse complement strand
AAGTAAAAAACATAACATAATTTCAAAATTCAAAATTTCTTCTAAATTAATTTGTTCTTTTGTATCATAAATTTTAAAACTTTATAAAAATGAAAACATTAAGTTAATTCGCAGCATTACCAGTATGGGAAGTTGCGAAATTTCGGCGTTTCGGGCAGTTCTTTAGCTTTATATTTAACGCAAACTCCAAGATAAACTTCAAGTAAGTGTTTATCCTTCATACGAATATGTAATACACAAATTATCTTTAATATTTCAGCCTTCTTTTTATATATATCGAAAAAAGTTAGAAATTCAAAGTCCAGTTTTTCATCAAAGAATTGGTCTTAAATATTATTTTTCCGACAAATTGTTTGCAGGAATAACTTTGCGAGCTTATAATTTTTATATTTCCGATTTTATTGAATGGAATTTGGGGTATAGAATTAATTAATCATAAAATTGGCTCATAATAAGCAATAAAAAGAATGATTAAATTTTTGTATTTGTTAATTTGCATTTTTAAAATGTATTAAAATGAATATTCTTATTATTGGTGCTTCCAAAAGTGGTGAAGCAGCCGCAAAATTAGCCAAAAAATTAGGAAATAATGTTTATGTTTCTGAATTTAAACCACAAAATGAATTTGATGAAAAATTAATTATTGAATTCCAAAAATTAGGAATAAATTTTGAATTTGGGGGGCATACATTTGATAACATTACAAACTACGACTTGATAATTGTCTCGCCAGGGGTGCCAAGAACAGCCGAAATCCTTAAAATTGCAGAACAAAATAACATTAAAATCATCAGTGAAATTGAATTTGCATATCAAAATTGCAAAAATCCAATTATTGCCATCACAGGAACTAATGGCAAAACTACAACTACAACCTTAATTGCTCATATATTGAACAATTCAGGGAAAAAAGCAGTTGTAGCAGGAAATATTGGTATTGCATTCTCCGATATTGTTATAGATATTGATCCACAAACCATTGTAGTGTTGGAAGTCTCGAGTTATCAATTAGATAGAATAGATAAATTCCATCCAAATGTAGCAATTATAATGAATATTACTCCCGATCATCTGAAGTATCACGGTACTATGGAAGATTATGTGGAAACAAAGTGGAAAATTAATAGTAATCAAATTGAAAAAGATTTATTAATTTTGAATTATGATGATTCTTATTTATTAAATAAGAATTTATTAACACAAAACGTAAAGTATTTTTCGTTGACCGAGCCTGAAATGGGGGCATTTGTAAGGCAAGGTATGATTGTGTTGAAGGAACAGCATAAAGAGGAGGAAATTATGCCAATATCGCAAATTGGTATAAAAGGTCAGCATAATGTATATAATTCATTGGCTGCAATTTTAGCTACACGATCATTTGAAATTACAAATGAGAATTATCGTGATGCTTTATCGAGTTTTGCAGGTGTTAATCACCGTCTTGAATTCACTCGAGAATTAAATGGAATTCGGTTCTATAATGACTCTAAAGCAACTAATGTCAATTCTACTTGGTTTGCGTTAAATAGTTTTGATACGCCAATTATATGGATTGCAGGAGGTCGTGGAGATAATAATGACTATTCCTTATTGGACGATTCTGTTAAGAAAAATGTTAAAACAATAGTTACTATTGGCGAGGAAGCCGATAATATCGGCAAGCATTTTGCTGAAATGAAAACAATTTATAACTACGAAACAATTGAACAAGCAATTTTTGAAGCATATAATTTAGCAAACGAAGGCGAGATTGTACTCTTTTCACCTGCTTGCAAATCATTTGATATGTTCACAAATTTTGAGCATCGTGGAGATGTTTTTAAAATAATTGTTAATAAATTGGTGTGATTTGTGATTTCCCAAAAGCCACATATAGATTGGTATATTTTCTTTAGCACAATAACGCTTATGCTTTTTTCAATTGCATTTGTGTATAGTGCAGGAATATATTTTGCACAATTAAAAGGAATGAATCCAACAACTTTGCTTTTGGCGCAAACCATTAAAGTAATGATTGCTATTGTAATTTTAATTGGAGTCTCCCGGTTTAATTATAAATATTGGGCGAAATTTTCAATCTTATTTATGCTTATATCATTCATTAGTTTGATACTTGTATTAGTGATAGGAGTAGAGGTCGGGGGTGCTAAAAGATGGATAAGTTTGGGTTTTACTCAATTTCAACCTTCTGAATTAGCTAAATTTTCTTTGATTTTGCATTTTGGGACATTGATTAGCCGCAAAAAAGAAGAAATCAAAAACTTTAAGTATGGGTATTTTCCATTCATACTTTGGTTAGCATTGTTTTCAGTTTTAATTGCTCTCGAGCCTAATTTTTCGATGATAATTTTGCTATTTGGCACGGGAATTTTTATGCTTTTTATTGGTAATGCAAGTATGAAGCATATTCTATCAACTATTGGAGTTGTTGGATTGATTGGTAGTGTTTATGCCCTTTCGGCAACATATAGAATTGATCGTTTCAAGTATTTTCTGGGAATGTTGGAGGGTAAAGAATTAGAAAGATTGTCCTATCAAGTTGATAATTCACTATTAGCAATTGGCAGCGGAGGTTTTTTTGGCTTGGGACCCGGTGGAAGTCATCAAAACCTAATGCTTAGCGAACCCTACACTGATTTTTTATTTTCAATTATTGGTGAAGAATACGGATTTATTGGCTTAACAATTATTGCTATTGCATTTTCGATAATTCTTTGGCGTGGATTATATTTAGCAAAGAGAGCTCCCGACCAAGAATCTTTCTTATTCATAAGCGGAATTTCTTTTGCAATTTTTGTTTCTTTTCTAATCAATTCGTTTGTAAATACTGCTTTGATACCAACAACGGGTGTACCGCTGCCATTTCTAAGCTATGGAGGTACTGCAATATTCTTTAATGCTGCAATGATTGGGATTGTTCTCAACATATCCATTCAAGTGTCCAAAAATGCAAAACAAACTCCTAATAATACAAAAAATCAAACATAAAGGAAAAATTCACTAATTTCTGAACAGAAATTATGCTCTCTTAATTGAATAATCATCAAAATTTGTTAATTTGAATATTTGTATAAATTTATTTTTAAAATGAATAAAATTAATAATAATAATAAGCTAAAAGCACCCGAATATTTTATCAATCGCGAACTTAGTTTGCTTGAATTCAACCATCGCGTTTTATACGAAGCTATGGACGAAAGCCATCCGTTATTAGAAAGATTAAAGTTTCTTGCAATTTTTAGTTCTAACATTGATGAATTTTTTATGATTCGTGTAGCAGGACTAAAAAGCCAAATTGCATCAGAAGTTAATGATTTATCTTATGATGGCAAAACTCCCAACGACCAACTGATAGAAGTTCGTAAAAAACTTTTGGAACTCTTTGAATTGCACACCAAAATTCTAACTGACGATGTTCTTCCAAAATTGAAAGACCATAATGTGGAAATACATAAATATAATTCGATTTCCGCTGAAGACAAGCAGTATTTGAAGAATTTCTTTTTTGAAAAATGCTTTTCAGTTCTCACTCCATTGAGTTTTGGTCCTACAAATCCATTTCCCCGTTTGTTAAATCGTAGTTTGAATATTGCCTTTATATTAAAAGAAAGAAGCAAAGATGGATTTGATCATAGATATGCTTTTGTGCAAATTCCAACAACAGTACCTAGATTTGTAAAACTACCTAAAAAACGCGGTCATCACTTTGTGCTTGTTGAAGAAATAATTAAAGCAAATGCAGAGCATTTATTCCCAGGAATGGATATTGAACATACATATAACTTCCGAGTTACTCGCGATGCCGATATCGAAATTGCAGAAGACGAAGCCGAAGATTTATTGGTAGAAATTTCCGAACAAGTCAAACTTCGTAGGTGGGGTATGGCAGCTGTTCGTTTGGAAGTGGGTGTGAAAATGCCAGCTGATTTGTTAAATTTAATTATTAATTATTTAGATTTAACAAAAAATGATGTTTATATGCATAATCGCCCATTAAATATGCCTGATTTTATGCAATTTATGGATTTAGACTTACCCGAATTGAAATATAAAACTTTTACTCCTTGCGTTCTGAAAGAATTTCAATCCGAAGAAAATTCTACTTTCAAAGCAATTGCAAAAAATGATTATCTGGTGCATCTTCCTTACGACTCGTTCTCGAATAGCGTTTTGAAATACCTAAATGAAGCCTCTGTTGACCCCGATACAGTATTGATTAAGATTACTTTATATAGAACAGGTAAAAATTCTCCAATTATCGAAGCTCTAAAACGAGCCGCAGAAAATGGCAAATCAGTAATTGCATTTGTGGAGCTAAAAGCCCGATTTGATGAGGAAAATAATATTGTTTGGGCAAGGGAATTGGAACATAAAGGTGTTCATGTAGTTTATGGTGTACCCAATTTAAAAACACATTGCAAAATTGCATTAGTTGTCCGAAAGGAAAAAGGCAAACTGAAGAGTTATGTACATCTTTCCACTGGAAATTATAATCAAACAACTGCAAGATTATATACTGATATTGGATTTTTTACATCCGATTTGCAATTTGGTTTTGATGCTTCACAATTATTTAATTATCTAACAAGTTATTCTTATCCAAATAATTGGAAAGAATTTATTGTTGCACCAATCAATATGTACAATCGCTTAATGGAAATAATTGATAGGGAAATTGAGAAATCTACACCCGAAAATCCAGGATTAATAATTGCCAAGATGAACCAATTAGCTCATCGTGACATTATTCCAAAACTATACGAAGCTTCACAAAAAGGTGTGCAAATTAAATTGCTTGTTCGTGGTGTATGCTGTTTGATACCGGGATTGCCGGGGATTAGCGAGAACATATCTGTTCGTTCAATTTTGGGTAGATTCTTAGAACATTCTCGTATTTTCTATTTTAAAAATGGAGGAGACGAGGAATATTATTTATCAAGTGCTGATTGGATGAGCAGAAATTTACATAATCGTGTTGAATTAATGTTCCCAATTAGAGATCAAAAGCTTAAGAAATCTATAAAAGATATTTTAGATATTCATTTAAAAGATAACACTAAGGCTTGGGAATTATTACCTGATAAATCCTACAGAAAAGTAACTCCAGCTGAAGGCGAAATTCCATTCTCTTCCCAAGATAATTTTCTTAATGAAGTTACTTTTAATACAAAAAATAAACGATATAGAAAATAACCGAAGTTACAAATGATTAATAATAAACGTATTGCCGTTGTTCTTCCAGCATATAATGCCGAGCAAACATTGGAACAAACTTATCAAGAAATTCCCATGGATATTGTTGATGATGTGATTTTAGTTGACGATAATAGTTTAGATAGCACTTTTGAAGTAGCCAATAAATTGGGTATCGGACATATTATCAAACATTCAAATAATCTTGGTTATGGTGGTAATCAAAAAAGTTGCTATAATAAAGCTCTGGATCTTGGTGCTGATATTGTGATAATGCTACATCCAGATTATCAATACACACCTAAACTAATTCAGTCTATGGCTTATTTAATTGCAAATGATGTTTATCCTGTTGTTTTTGGCTCGCGTATTTTGGGAAAAGGTGCCTTGAAGGGTGGAATGCCAATTTACAAATATATAGCTAATAGATTCCTGACATTAACACAAAATTTGATGATTGGACAGAAGCTTTCAGAGTATCACACTGGTTATCGTGCTTTTTCTTCTGTTGTATTGAAAAAGATAAAATTTGAAAATAATTCCAACGATTTTATTTTTGATAACGAGATAATATCTCAAATTTTCTATGCTGGATACGAAATCGCAGAAATCACATGTCCAACCAAATACTTCGAGGAAGCCTCTTCGATAAACTTTACTCGCAGTATGAAATATGGTTTTGGTGTTTTATCAGTATCATTCAAACATCTATTAGCAAGAATTGGCGTATTTACATCAAAATTATATAGATAGGCGTTGGGAGAATAACATAGCCCACGAATTTATTCGTTGGCGAATGAATATTGCGTTACCTACAAATTTTCCATCTGTGAGGGAAACGCTCGGACAACCACATCTATAATTATATTATTATCAGAAGATGATTTTCACCAATCAAATACATCTTTTGCTTGCATTGCAATGTGATAAGCCTTCTCTGGAGTGGAATCAATCACAGTTATATGTCCCATTTTCCGACCTTTTCTACTTTCCTTTTTATTATAAAGATGTAAAAAAGCATTTGGTATTGATAAAACCTTATCAATATTGGCAGGAGCACCAACGCCATCTCGTTCACCTAATAAATTAATCATTGCAGCACCGGGCAAAATCATTTCGGTTGAACCTAAAGGAAAATTAGCCACTGCACGAATGGCATTTTCGAACTGCGAAGTCAAGCAAGCCTCGATTGTATAATGCCCAGTATTATGCGGACGAGGAGCAATTTCATTAATAATTACAGAATTGTTCCTTAAGAAAAACTCGATGCCAAAAATTCCTACACCATTTATCGTTTCAACACATATTTTGGCAATATTTTTAATCTCATCAGAAATATATTCGGGAATATCTGCAGGAGCTTTCACTTCATTGCAAATATGATTGCGTTGAATCGTTTCCACCACAGGATAAATTGCTACTTCACCAGATTGATTGCGTGCTATCATTATTGCCAATTCCTTATCAAAGCGAATAAACTCTTCTGCATAAATACTGCTACGCTCTTGATTGGATTGAAACTTTTCCCAAGCAATATCAATATCATCTATACTTGTGAGAGTATAATTACCATAGCCGTCATAGCCCATTTTCCTCGATTTGGCAACAAAAGGATAGCCAAATTCTTCACCAAATTGAAACAAATCTTGTTTTGATTGGATATTTCTGTATTTAGCAACTGGCAAACCAGCATCAGCAAATGTAGTCTTTTGAACAAATTTGTCTTGAATAAGTTCCAAAGTGGAAGCAGACGGAAAAACAGGTTTGAATTGTTCGACATAACGGAGTATATCAGGATTTATAAACTCATTTTCAAGTGTGATAACATCGCTGATAGCAATAAATCTATCAAGTTCAGCTTTATCATTCCAACCATTAGGAAAATCGAGCTTAGTCATATCGCCAGCGGGAGTGTTCTCACCATTTTCGATGATTGCCACGTTCATTCCTAATCTATAGGCTTCAATTGACATCATTTTAGCTAATTGCCCACCGCCGAGAATGCCTAATGTTAAGGGAAAATTAATTTTCATATTTGGAGTAATTTTATACAATAAAATGGACGAATTATCGGTTAAAAACATATAAATTGAGGTGAATTTTCAGTTTCGATTACGCCAATATCTATTTTGTTAATAATACTAATTACAGAACTGCAAGCGATAATAAACTAACCAAAAGCGTTTTAGTTCTTAATCAAAGTTATTTGCCTGTATCGGTAATTTCAGTACGAAAAGCAATTATCTTGTTATTCTTGGAAAAAGCAGAAGTGATTAAAAATCATAATACTATCAAATTATATTCTCCAAGTATTTCTTTTTCAATTCCATTAATAATTCGGCTTCATAATTTTTACCAAGCCCCAAAAAGTATCGATTTAACTCGTAAAAATATCTTCAAACGGGACGGTATGAAATGTCAATACTGCGGAAAAAGAAATACTCATCTAACAATTGACCATATTTTGCCAAAATCACGAGGAGGTAAAGACGATTGGGAGAACTTGATAACTTCCTGTGATGCTTGCAATAATTCCAAAGGTAATCGCCTTCCAGAGGAGGCGGGGATGAAATTATTATCCAAACCCCGCAGACCAAATCCAATAAATTTTATCAAATTTCATTACCCCCAATATATTGATGATTGGAAGGATTATTTATTTTATTAAAATTTTCCTTCGGATAGATTAATTATTCTTTGTTTTGCTTCTGTAATTGGATTAATAATGACTTTGTTCATTAAAAAAGCTACAGCAGAAATTATAATTATAAAAGCAATTATCATACCAATGGAAATCAAAATAATCTCATTCTCTGTTTTAGACAATCTTTCTTCTATATCAA
>DYPF01000422.1 GCA_020720105.1 Chloroherpeton thalassium | reverse complement strand
AATTATGAATTATGAATTATGAATTATGAATTATGAATTATGAATTATGAATTGAAATATAGAAGGTAAAAATGGAAATAAAGATGATGTTAAAATTTTATAGTGATATTAGAAGCATCTTAGCCGAAGCAAGAAATAGGACTTATTCAATAATTAATTCTGCTATGGTTGAAACTTATTGGCTAATTGGAAAGCGTATTTTTGAAGAGGAACAACAAGGCTCGAACAGAGCCACTTATGGAGAAAAGTTATTGGAGAATCTATCAAAAGAGCTTACTTCAGAATTTGGGAAAGGGTTTTCTTATGCAAATCTACGAAATATGAGACAATTTTATCTCACATATCCTGACGAAGAGATTCGCTACACGCTGTGTAGCAAATTGTCTTGGAGTCATAATCGACTGATAATGAGAATTGATAATCAAAAGACAAGAGAATACTATTTACAGGAATCGTTATCACAAAATTGGAGTGTACGCCAACTGGAACGGAATATTCAAACAATGTATTATCAAAGGATATTGTCATCTAAAGACCAACAAAGCAATACGGACAGCAGGCAAATCGTTAATAATGATGAGAATGTAAATAATTTTATAAAAGATCCTTATGTTTTTGAATTTCTTAACATTCCACAACCTTCTGAAACTACGGAAACTAATATTGAAAAAGGATTAATAGCAAATCTTCAGAAATTTTTACTTGAGTTAGGCAAGGGGTTTTCGTTTGTAGCACAACAGCAGAGAATAAGTACAGAAACCGAGCATTTTTATATCGACCTTGTTTTTTACAACTATTATTTAAAGTGTTTTGTACTATTAGATTTGAAAACTGGCAAACTTACTCATCAGGATATTGGTCAAATGGATATGTATCGCAGAATGTATGATGATCTGAAAAAACCTGAGGGCGACAACCCTACGATTGGAATAATATTATGTACAGATGTAAGCGAAACTGTAGTAAAATATTCAATTATGAAAGATAATAACAACTTATTTGCTACTAAGTATATGCCTTATCTTCCTACAAAAGATGAATTAATTGCTGAAATTGAGCGAGAAAAGAGTATATTATAATCTTGAAAAATAATAAAAATATCACAATAAAGAAATATTCACTCTTTACGAATTGACTGAAGAAGAAATAAAAATTATTAAAGGAAATTAAAAAATTATGGAAACTTTATATTTACAATTAGAAAAACATTGGTTTGACCAAATACTGCATGGTAAAAAGCATTCTGAATATAGAGCAATTACTCCACATTATGATAAAAAACTTTTCGCAAAAGAATATACACATATCCTTTTCCTAAATGGTTATTCCAAAGATGCTCCCAGAATGATAGTTGAATTGAAAAAAATCACTAAAAATGATTATTGGAAAAAGTATGAATTGCATTTGGGTAAAGTAATCTCTTCTGAAAACATCCGTAATGATGAAGAAGAAATTTTGGTAGTGGAAGGGAGGAAAGTCTGAATCAGGATTTGCAGGATAATAGGAT
>DYPF01000119.1 GCA_020720105.1 Chloroherpeton thalassium | reverse complement strand
CAAAAAAAAACTACTCAAATAACTGTTCTTGCTTGATTTCTTGGTTTAACTTCCGCTTTAAATCATGCAGGGATATTAGTTTCGAATTTATCCAGGAAGGCTATTCTGTAATTTACAAATACAGCAAACAATCGTTCAAAAATAATGTTCCTATTATTTATTGCCTTGATGACCTGGGCACCGAAAATAATCTGAAATATTATGGCAATGAATGCAATGTAATGTCCGAAATCCTTTTATCCCGCTACGATTTATTTATTTTTCATGGAATGTTAACACATCTTACAACCAATCTTAATAGTACTGAAATAGAAGACATTTATGGGTTAAGGGTTCGCAGTCGACTGAGGGAACAATTCAATCTCATAGCCTTCAATGAATATGCTAAAGATAAAAGAACATGAGATTGAATTCTCATGAGCACAAAAAAACAATTAAAAGAAGCGAGTAACAATTTAACCTCATCACCTTCAGCGAATCGGCAAAAGATAAAAGAGTTTAATTCCTGAGTAAACTTTTCACAAAAACATCGTTTTATGGTACTTTACTAGAATTTTTACTCTTTATGTTACTTCTATTTGTTTCAGAAGGGGTGAAAATTGCCCCTTACAACACATATGATAGTAATGAAAATAGGATTTTTTCTTTAAAAATATAGTAATTTAGGTAGTATCGCTACCGAAAACAATTTATTTATAATGAATAATATGAAATTTTATAAAAATTCCTTGGCGATTCATTATATTTGTTCTAATTTTGGTAGTATGACTACCGATACAAGCAATAAATTAAAGAAACTTTTCAAGGAGCATGTTCCTGGAATTGTCCTTTTGGCTTCATGGCTTGAAAAAAATGGTTTTTCTCATGATCTTCAAAAATATTACCGTCGTAGCGGCTGGCTGGAAAGAATAGGAACCGGTGCCTTTATAATGTCTAAAGAAACGGTTAACTGGCAGGGAGGATTGTTTGCCTTGCAATCTCAGGCAAAACTACCTGTTCATGTTGGTGGTCTTACAGCGCTTTCTCTTCAGGGATATGCCCATTACTTCAGATTTGATGAAGAAACTGTTTATCTATTTTCACAAGCGCAGATAAAACTCCCAGCCTGGTTCCGTAATTACAAATGGGAAAATTTAATAAAGCATATACAAACTTCGATCTTGCCTCCAGAAATTGGGCTAATGGTTTTTGAAGATAAAAATCTTTCCATTCAGATTGCAACTCCCGAACGGGCAATTCTCGAATGTTTATATTTAACACCAAACAATCTTGATTTAATGGAATGCTACCAGGTTTTCGAAGGACTAACAAACCTACGCCCAAAGCTCATGCAACAATTGCTTGAAGCTTGCACATCTGTAAAAGTAAAAAGATTGTTCCTGTATATGGCCCACAAGGCGCAACATCAATGGCTTTCGTTTATTGACCAGTCAGGCATAACCATGGGGCAAGGTGACCGTAGTATGGTAAAAGGAGGAGTATACATCCCGCAATTTCACATTTCAATTCCTAAAGAATTAGCCGCATTATGATTTTACCAAAATACAGAGCTCAGGTTGACCTTCTTTTGCAGACTTTACCCCATGTTGCAAAAGAAGAAGTATTTGCCCTTAAAGGAGGTTCTGCAATCAACCTGTTTGTGCGCAATCTGCCCAGGCTATCTGTTGATATTGATTTGACATACCTTCCTTTTGATGACAGAAAAACAGCCCTTTCCAATATTTCTAATGCTTTAGGCCGAATTAAAAAGCGATTAGAAGCTTCCATTAAAGGTATAAATGTGATACCAACTCCTCTGAATCAAGGTGAAGATGTGAAACTGAATTGTCAGTTAAAAAATGCCCAAATCAAAATTGAAGTCAACACTACCACCCGGGGACACATATCTCCTGTTCGTTTGCTTCAGGTAAATGAAAAAGTTCAGGATGAATTTGGCAAATTTGCAGCAATGAACGTTGTTTCTCATGCCGAACTATTCGGAGGCAAAATATGTGCTGCCCTTGACAGGCAACATCCCAGGGACCTGTTTGATGTTAAATTACTTTTAGAAAACGAAGGTTATAATCCGGACATCAAAACTGGATTTATGGTAGCTTTATTGAGTCATATGCGCTCAATGAGCGAAATAATTCAGCCTCATTTGTTGGATCAGCAATCAGCTTTTGAGAAGCAATTTGCAGGAATGTCCTTGATTCCTTTTACCTATGCTGAATATGAAACAACCCGAACCCAACTTATTCAAATAATCAATTCCTCTTGGACCGAAACGGATAAGAATTTTCTTCTCAGTTTCAAAAAGGGTTCACCTGATTGGGAATTATTCCTCTCACCTATTATGAAAGACCTACCAGCTATAAAATGGAAACTGGGAAATATCAACAAACTGATTCAGGATAATCCAAAGAAACATGAAGAATTATTAAATAAGCTCAATGATACACTAAATGTTAAACTAAATGGAAATCATAAGTAAACATAAAGGATTTATTACGAAACTGCCCATTTCGCAATTGCAGATAACTGAAGTCCAGGCTTGATAATTTAAAAGGCAGTTCGCCAAGCATTGAAGCAATTGAAGCTTCAGCAAAAACGGCTTGGTTTGCGCAATTACTTATAAAAAAGAACTTTTCGGAATTTATTCTTTATAAAAACACTTTTGATATAGATAAATTATTGATAGAAAATTTGAATTATAACTTCCTTAACCGCTTAAAGAAAACCAACAAAGCCGCTTTTTACTTGGTACAAATGCCTCGAATTAAAAGGTCTGATTAATTAAATAATCCAAGTCTTTCTATCCTGTAAGTCATTGCAATAGAACTCACTTGAAATCTCTTAGCCAAAATGGTAATAGCTTCTTCTTCAGAAATGTTGTTTGGCAGATTATCTAATTCTAATTGTAGTATAGGTTTGGGCATTAAAAGAGCAGCAGCAAAAGCATTTGCTTCGATTTCTTTTTGGTTTTCTCCGGTTGTAGAATTATTATCACGAAAATGAACCTTTGAAATAAACATTAAATCTTTATTCCTATTTTGCGCATGTAACATGAAATGTCCAAGTTCATGTGCAATTGTAAACCTTTGCCTTTGTTTTGATTCAGAAGGATTTATTCCAATTAAATTCTGATTATTTTTAGTTACAAGGAAACCAGATACATCATCACCAAAATCATTCATCTTAACTTTCACCCCAATCAATTCAGCAAATTTTAACACATTAATGGGTAATTTAAACAAATTAAGATTCTGTAACATCCTAAGTGTTAACGCTTCAATTTCTTTTAAAGTCATAATTAATTTAAATTAGGCTATGATATTTCTTTACTAATAAATTCAGTAATCTTATCAATTGTATGTGATTCAACACCTTCTTTATTGATAATCTTTACAGTATTCAAAACTTCTTGAGAGTTAATTTCTGGTAGAAGGTCTACTACCAATTCAGAAACACTAATGTTTGCCTTATATGCAATATCATATAAAAGGTGTAAAGAGGGTTTATGTTTTCCCCTCTCAATATTAACTATTGAAGATCGAGTCAAATCAAATAATCGAGCAAAATCTTCTTGATTCAGCCCAGTTGAATTACGAACATTTTTTATCCTTTGACCTAAATTAGAATATAAAATATTTTTGCGGAGATCTTCCATGATGTTAATTTTCATTCAAAGTTAATAATACATCCTAAATTTCCAAAAAAATGTTTATGAATCTATACATTTTTTTGATGAATTGTAATTAGTGCTTAAATATAACAATTTTAAGCGTAATTGTGGATAAATAAAACTAATGAATTAGTCATTAATAATTTCTTTTAACAGGAATGTTATAAATAATTGCACAAATAGAATGGATATATGTCTGGTTTTTATCAAATGTTTATAAAACTATCCATCATAAGATTGGATTAATTTAATTTTGATATTTAAATAATTTTATTATCTTTGTATGGAATTATATTAAATAAAAAGCCAGATTGAAAATTCAACCTGACTTCATAATTTGAAAATCGTATAAAGGTTTGCAGCCTAAAACGAAATTCGTATTTTTTTATCGGAAATTCAAAGATACAACCTTTTTTCGAATTATGCAAGTTGGTTTAATTGACATACTGGTAAGGTATTAACATTTAAACAATTAAAGAAGCATACATTTATTAATTTTCCCCAAACAAGTAGTCATTATTTTAGCTCAGCTGATTTAAGTATCAGACTACACCTTTTTACTAAAATAAGTTGTAATCTTTAAAAGATAATTAAATGAATAATTTATATAATAACAATGAATTACCATTAATAATTAATGGTGAAAATTACAAATGGGAGCATCAATATATTACAGGTGCTGAAGTCAGAAATCTTGGCAGTATACCTAAAGATGAGAAAATCTTTTTGTCTATTAAACGACCATGGGAAGATGAACCAATTTTTGATGATACCAGGATAGACTTAGCTCGCCCTGGTATTGAACATTTCTTTTCCAAAAAACATGATGAACATTCAGTTGAAATCATTGTAAATGGAAGGCAAAAAATTTGGACTGAAAGGAAAATTTCTTATGAACAAGTTGTAAAGCTTGCTTTTGAGAATTATGTTGAAGATGAGACAACAGTTTATACTGTTTCGTATTCACACGGACCTGGGCAAAATCAAGAAGGTTCTATGGTTAAAGGAGTTGTAGTATTTGTTAAAAACAAAATGATTTTCAATGTTACAAAAACTAATAGATCATAGTCCTGATTTGATGCGTCTCAGGGACGAAGGTTTTGAAGTTGAGGTAAAAGGTGGATATTTACTTATCCACCATATTCCTTATGTAAACCATTCGAAAGAAATAAAACTTGGTATATTGGTAAGTGAGCTTACATTATATAATGATAAACAAACTGCCAAACCGAATACCCATGTCATAAACTTCATGGGTGAATATCCTTGTAATAATGATGGGAGTATCATTGCTCAAATAAAACATGCTAGTCCAAATCAATTACTATTTGATGGAATTACGATAAATCATTCTTTTTCGAATAAACCAGCAAATGGTTATGATGATTATTATCACAAAGTGTCTACTTATTCCGGAATAATTTCAGCACCAGCAAAATCGTTGGATAAAACCGTTACGGAAAAAACTTTCAAAGTTATATCTGATGAAAGTCCAGATTCTGTTTTTAATTATTGGGATACAAATTCCAGTAGGGCTAATATTCATATGATTAGTTCTAAATTCTTCGGGCAAAAGATTGCAATCATTGGACTTGGTGGCACTGGTGCTTATATTTTAGATTTTGTTGCTAAAACTCCAGTTCAAGAAATTCATTTATATGATGGAGATGAATTCCTTTTGCATAATGCTTTTCGCTCACCAGGAGCTGCATCGATTGAAGAATTGAACATGAGAAAATCAAAACCGGAATATTATAAGGCAATTTATTCAAAGATGCATAAAAATGTGATTACTCATCCTTATTATATCAATGAAGCAAATATTGAGGAATTGGGCAATTTGTCATATGTATTTTTGGCGATTGATAAGGATTCTGTAAAAAGAAGCATTATAGAATATCTTATAAAGATGAATATTCCATTCTTTGATGTCGGTTTGGGGGTTAATATTGTTGATAATAGCCTGATTGGAACTGTAAGGGTTACAACCGGAACTTCAGATAAACATGATCATTTGTTTAATCGAATATCCAGTGGTAATGATATGGATAATGAGTATGCTACAAACATTCAAATAGCTGATTTAAACGCATTAAATGCACTTTTTGCAGTCATCAAATGGAAGAAAATGTGCGGATTTTATCAGGATTTAATTAAGGAACATAATTCTTCATATTCTATTAATGATTCACACCTCGCAAATGATGATTTTGCAGCATAAATTTGTTGAGTTTATCCCTGATAAACTTGAAGATGGAATATTGTATATCTCATTTGAATATTGCATAGCTATACACAAATGTGTGTGTGGCTGTGGCAATGAGGTTGTTACTCCTATTTCACCAAATGGTTGGGAACTTACATTTGACGGAAAATCCATCTCACTTTTCCCTTCTATTGGGAATTGGAATTTTGCTTGTAGATCGCATTACTGGATAATAAATAACCAGGTAAAAATTGCAAGAAGATGGTTTGAATTTGAAAAGACCCACAGAATGAAGTTCAAAAAAAAGTAACTCCCATCCAAACCCCTCCCTATAATATCCAAACCCAATAAAATAAAATCCCCATCATCCAATATTTTTCTTTCAACTCAACCTCTTATTTGTTACATTTGGCTATTAAAATGTGATTTTATCCAATGCAAGGAAAACAACTCAGAAAATTAGAAGCCGAACTTTGGCGTGCAGCCGACCAATTAAGAGCAAACAGCAAACTAACAGCTTCGGAATATTCAATGCCGGTGCTGGGATTAATTTTTCTCCGTCACGCTTATAACCGCTTCCAGAAAGTAAAAATTGAAGTAGAAAAAGACCTGCCTTCACATCCACAAAGAGGCAAACGTGCATTGACAAAAAAAGATTTTGAAGCCCAGAACTCGATGTTTTTGCCCGATAAATCTCAATTCGACTACCTGGTATCGTTACCTGAAAGCGAAGACATTGGCGAGGCTATTGACAATGCAATGAAATTGATTGAGGATGAATATGATAACCTGAAAGGAGTTCTGCCAAAAAACTATTCCATTTTCAGCAAAGACTTATTAAAAGAATTGCTTCGTATTTTCAACAAGGAAGTACTCCAGAAAGCTGAAGGCGATTTATTTGGTAAGATTTACGAATATTTCCTCAATAAATTTGCAATGACCGGTGCCCAGGAAGGTGGCGAATTTTTCACACCTTTTAGTTTGGTAAACACCATTGTTAATGTAATTGAACCCGATCATGGTATTGCTTTCGATCCTGCCAGTGGAAGTGCAGGCATGTTTGTTCAAACTGGTTATTTTATTGAAAGTGAAGGTTTAAATCCTGCCGAAAAAGTAACTTTTTATGGACAGGAAAAAGCAGAAACCAATACACGCCTGGCCAAAATGAACCTGGCTGTGCATGGTCTTGAAGGAAATATTCAGGAAGGAAATACATTCTATGAAGATAAACATAATCTTGCTGGGAAATGCGATTTTGTAATGGCAAATCCTCCTTTTAATGTTGATGGTGTGGACAAAGCCAAGGATATTGTAAAAAAAGATCCTCGCCTGCCTTTTGGATTGCCAAAAAACGACAATGCCAATTATCTCTGGATACAATATTTTTATTCCTATCTAAAACCACCATCGGCAGAATCAACAGGTGGAAGAGCAGGTTTTGTAATGGCTTCGTCTGCCAGCGATGCAGGTCATACCGAAAAAGATATTCGTGAAAAACTGGTTAAAACTGGCGCTGTTGATGTGATGATGGCTATTGGAAACAACTTTTTCTATACCCGTTCCTTGCCTTGTACCTTGTGGTTTTTCGATCGCGGAAAAGAAATCCTCACCCTAAATCCCTCTCCACATGGAGAGGGACTTGTGACAGTTGAAACTCAATTACCACCTCAGCTTTTAGCTAATGCAAGAGAATTAAGGCAAAATCAAACCGAAGCCGAAGAAATGCTTTGGCAATTACTTAGAAACCGTCAATTAAACAACCTCAAATTCAGACGGCAACACCCATTAAAAGTTGGTTTTATTCTCGATTTTTATTGTGCTGAAGCGAAAATTGGAATCGAACTGGATGGTGGCTATCACAATGAAAAGGAACAAAAAGAACGAGATGTAGAAAGAACCAAAATCATTAGTGAATACGGCATAAAAATAATACGCTTTACAAATGAAGAAGTAATAATCGATACAGAAAATGTCCTTAAGAAAATTGTATCAGAATCTTCAAATCAATTAAGTAAAGAATTTGAGAAAATAGGATCTTCACACCCCTCTCCAATTGGAGAGGGGCCGGGGGTGAGGACAAAAGACACTGTCCTAATGCTAGATGCCCGCAAAATCTACCATAAAGTAACCCAGAAAATAAACGATTTTACACCTGAGCAACTGCAAAACCTCATTTGCATTGTAAATCTTTACAGGGGTAATAATGAAAAGTTTAAAACAACTTTAAAAACTTATCTGCAAAAATCTGCTGAATTAGCCAAAGAAACTGCCAATGCCACACTCGAGTTACAAAAAGC
>DYPF01000007.1:27600-38986 GCA_020720105.1 Chloroherpeton thalassium | reverse complement strand
AATATTATTACAATATTATTACAATATTATCTTGGTTGACCTTGTTGTGGGGGTGGTTGCATTTGCATACCAGCAGGCATTTCAATTTTCTTGGAGTCAATTAATTCCAATTCAAAAATAATTGGTGCATTTGGAGGAATAGGTCCGCTGCCTTTTTCACCAAAAGCTAAATTTGCTGGAAATGCGAACTTGTATTTTCCACCAACTTTCATCAAACGAGCAGCTTCTTCCCAACCAGGGAAAAGACCACGAACAGGAAATTGAACAGGATTGTTTTTTGCCATTGTATCAAATACTTCACCATTTGTGAACGAAGCAACAAATTTTAAAGTAAGAACATCATCAACATTTGGAGTTGCGCCACTGCCAGCTTTTATTACTTGGTACATCAAACCTGATTTAGTAGTTTTCACGCCTGGTTTAACTTTGAAATCATCAAAGAATTTATTAGCAGTTGCAGCAATTTCTTTGGATTTTGCATCTCTATCCTTCATTGCTTTTTCTTCGTTTTGCATTTGACGCATCTGAGCTTGTTCTTGTAATTTAGCCATTACTTTTTGAATTGCTGAATCTGGAAGTGCGATATTTGTGCTATCCATAGCATCTTCGTACCCTTTTTCGTAATAAGCAAAATTGAGTTTAAGGGAGTCGCGACGAGCATAACTACCTAATTGTAATCCAAGAGCATAACTCAATGAATCTTCGAAAGTAGAAAACTTTGCTTTTCCCGAGCCGTCTTGTGGAACAGAATCTTTGGAATCACATCCAAAAAAAAGTAAACTTGCAAATAAAGAAAGAGCAATAATTTGTAAGAGTGTTTTGAATTTCATATAAATCCTAAATTAAAAAATTACCATTTACAAAATTACAATTCTTTTTAGGAAATAAAATAAATTTATCATAATTAATAAATAAATGTATTAAAAAAATTTTAAAATTTTAGAAAAACAATGAAATTTTAGTAAAAAAAGTAATTTATTTAAAAAATATTGTCCAATACTGAACAAAATTTTGCCAAAATACAATTTTTTTTCTTAATTTAATATATTAGATATAATGTAATTTAACAATTTATTTTATGATTGTTTCATAAAAAAAACTGCGAGGAAAAGTGGCAAAAAATTACACAATAGTGATTATCGAAGACGACCCATTAGTTAATGAATCTGTTCAGAATGTACTATTAAGCAAATATACACGAGTAGAAGCATTTACCGATCCCAATGAAGGCATTAATCAGCTACACAAGATTGCACCAGACTTGCTTGTTTTGGATATTTTTCTAGGTTATGCCAATGGTTTAGATATTTTGGAACAGTTGCGAAAACAAGGCTACACAATGCCGGTTGTGATTATGACTGCATTTTCCGATATCAAGATGGCAGTTCGAGCAATGAAGCTCGGAGCAGAAGATTTTATTGTAAAACCATTGGACTTAGATCAATTAGAAGTAACAGTTGAAAGAGCATTAAGGAATTACGAATTAAAACGAAAAGTAGATTTATTAAGCGAACAAATAAAAAAAGAGCAACCAGACGAAATCATCGGCAATAGCATTGGAATACGAAAAGCATTGGAATTAGGAAAATTAGTAGGAAAAACTGAAGATACTACTGTGTTGATTTACGGCGAGACGGGCACTGGCAAGGAATTGATGGCAAAATATATCCATGATAATTCACCAAGGAGCAATGGACCTTTCGTAAGTGTTAACTGTGGTGCAATTCCCCGCGAGCTTGCCGAAAATGAATTCTTTGGATATGAAAAAGGAGCATTTACAGGAGCTACCGAAAAGATGCGACCCGGAAAATTCGAGCAAGCGCAACACGGGACGATATTATTAGATGAAATTAGCGAATTAAGTATGGATTTGCAAGTAAAACTTCTGCGAGTACTCCAAGAAAGAAGATTCTATAGATTAGGTGGCACCAAAGAAATATCGGTAGATGTCCGAGTTGTTGCCTCGACAAACAAAGAATTAGAAGCATTAGTGGAAGAAGGCAAGTTCCGTGAAGATTTGTATTATCGTTTGAATGTAGCCAAGATAATTTTACCTCCATTGCGTGATAGAGGTGAAGATACATTGCAAATTGCAACTGCATTTGTAAGTGAGTTCAACAAAAAATTCGGCAAAAATACAAAAGGTTTTGATAATGATGCAACTGCAATAATTCTAAATTACCCATGGAAAGGAAATATTCGAGAATTACGAAATGCAATCGAAAGAATTATACTTATGGAAAATAAAGAGCTTATTGATGCAGAAGCCTTGTCATTTTTAAGAGGCTTAAGCACAATGAGTACAGCCAAAACATCCAATGCAGAAGCAATGATAATACTACCACCAGGCAAGCATTACCTTAAAGTATCAGTAACTGGAGCAAGTTATAATGAGGTTAGCAAAGATTTGTTAGAGCAAGTTCTTAAGATTGTTAAAGGCAATCAAATCAAAGCAGCAAAAATTTTAGGAATCTCCCGAGCAAAATTAAGATATCGAATAGAGCAATTAGCAATTAATCCCACTGGGAAGGGATTTGAATAAAATATTTTAAAATAAATGCTTAATTTATTAAATATTTTATTTAATTTGCAAATATATATTTTTAATATTATTGACAATAAATTTAGATAACATAAAAAGTAGAATGGAATTGAAAGAATACATTAAAGTAATCAGAGAAAGTTTGGTAGCAGCCGACCGTAGAATTGCAGTTGAAGAGATTCTACGGAGTCCAGAACTCTTTGATGGAGAAGTAGTTACAACAGTATGTGCTTGTATCGCAGATATTGATTATGGCGTTAGAGATATAGCTGGAAGTGGGTTAATGCAGATTGATGAAGTCTGGAAAGATTTAGTTTGCGAAAATTTAGCACAGTATTCTACGAGTAATGATATTGAAGTTAGGAATATGGCATCAGATATTTTGTTAAAAATCAAACCTGACAATATTTCTCCTTTGATAGACTTATTTTTAGATAGCAATCACGATGATGTAAAATTTGCAATGGATATAGCTGGACAAATTGCTACAGCAGAATATATCGATTTATTTTTAGACCATATCCAACATTATGATTCAAATGTAAGATGTTCTGTTGTGGAAGCAGTTGGCAATATATTTGCAAACTATCCCGAGAACGATTACGACAAAGGCGAAATAATCAAAGTATTCGAGGAAGCCTATTGGTCAGACGAAGACCTAAAACCATTTATCATCGAAGCATTAGGTAAGATTGGTGGCGATGAAGTGCAGGACTTTTTAATAAATCTAATTAATAACGAACCAAATTTCTTCTTGCGAGTAGCGGCGGTGGACGCATTATCGATTTGCAGTGATAATATTGGAGTATGTTATACATTGTTGGATTTATTACCAACAGTAAATGATGAGTTGAAAATATTATTCCTAAAGACTATTTATGCAATAGCATTCAGATTGGGAACAGCAATTACACTTCCTGATAAATTTAGGTATGTAGCGCAATTAGCATTGTTGGATAATAATCCCGATAGTTATGGAGCTGGTTTGGTTGCATTAGGAAATTCGTACATCAAAGTAGATGTACCTTATTTGATGAAAATTATCCTCAGAAATGATTCCGAAATTCAGAAGTTTATGATTCATAATTTAATGAATACATCAGATGTAATTGTAATCGAAGAATTTATCAAAGTATTTTTCAATAAATTTGATTTGACCGATTCGGAAAATTTGGACTTCTTGAGTTTTGTTGTTGCCGAAACACCTTATTCTCCCGAAAAGAATGTAATTTCATTAGTAAAGAGTTTAATAAAAAATACGATAAACAATAAACCAGTCTATTGGGAATCGATAATATCCACTTGTCTGGATATTTCCAAGGAATTGACAAGAAAAGAATTAGAAAAAATGAAGAGTGTTTCTGATGCAAGCGACGAAGAATTTTTAAATGAAATATTAATAAGATTTGAGATTAAATTATAACTGAAACAGCAAAGAAAGCATTATGGCAAATGGATTATTCAAATTTGGAACTCAGCAGACAGAACCGACACGATCGAAGAGTGGTGATTTTGGCCTAAACGAAAACCAATTTACAATTTCTGAAAGTACTTTCAATACTTTTAGGGATTTTATATACACAAAAAGTGGTATTTTTTTTAATGAATCAAAAAAATATTTATTCGAAAGCCGTCTTGAAAAAAGAATAAAGGCAATAGGAGTAAAATCATTTGAAGAATATTTTACTTTCGTGCAAAAGTCAGGAAATGTTGAAGAGTTGCATCAATTATACGATGCAATAACTATAAATGAAACTTATTTTTTCCGCGCACCACAGCAATTCGAAGCAGTAGAAAAAATTATTATTCCCGAACTTGTTAAAAATAAAGCAGGAAAATCAAATTTTATCCGTTTTTGGAGCGCAGCGTCTTCCACTGGAGAAGAGTCTTATACTTTAGCGATGCTTGTAAATGAGTTTCTGAAGCCAAAGTACCCACACATCACATTCCAAATTTTAGCAAGTGATATAAACACTGCTGTTATTGAGTCTGCAAAAAAAGGAATATTCAAAGAATACGCTGTAAGAAACATTCCCCCAAATTTATTAAACAAATATTTCAAGACAAATGGGATGTCTTATGAATTAAGCCCTGATATTCGGAAAATGGTAAGATTTGCAAATATTAATTTATATGACGAAAGAGCCGTTAAAACAATAACTGGAGTAGACGTGATATTTTGTGCCAATGTACTAATTTACTTTGATATTCCTTCTAAACAAAAAGTAGTTCAGCATTTATATGATGTTCTAAATCCAGAAGGATATTTATTTATTGGATACTCCGAATCATTACACGGAATATCAAAAGCGTTTTCTTTAATCCATCTGCCAAAAGCACTGGCTTATAAAAAATAAAGAGGTAAAAATGTCGAGAACAATTTTAATTGCAGAAGATTCTGCATCAATAAGAAAGTTTATAACTATTGCTTTAAAAATGGCGGGCTATATTGTGATTGATGCCGTTGATGGAATGGATGCTCTTGAAAAAATGAGCGGACAAGAAATCGACTTAGTTGTTACAGATTTGAATATGCCTAATATTGATGGCTACAAATTGATTAAAACAATAAGAGAAAATCCAAAGAATGCGGACTTGCCGATTATTATTTTGACATCATTAAATACTGAAAGAGATATTCGCGAAGCTATGGACGCTGGAGCAAATTCTTATTTAATCAAGCCTTTTAATGATAAGAAAATTTTGTACGAGATTTCTAAATATCTGAATTAACAATCCGAAAACATTTAGAAAAAATAAATTATTGAAAATTATTAATCTAAGAAAATAAAAGGAAAATATATATGAAATATCTAGTGGTAGATGATTCTCCAACAATGCGTAGAATTGTGATTAATGCATTAAAATCATTTGGTCATACAGAATTTGTAGAAGCTGGTGACGGACAAGAAGCATTAAACAAATTAGGTGGGGAAAGTGTTGAATTTGTTATAACCGATTGGAATATGCCAATTATGAATGGATTAGAATTAACCAAAGCTATCCGCTCTACTGCCAGCCTTGCCCATCTGCCAATACTTATGGTTACAACTCGTGGCTTAAAGCAAGATATCATTGAAGCATTGAAAGCAAAAGTAAACAATTATGTTGTAAAGCCGTTCACACCTCAGGTGCTAAAAGAAAAAATTGATGCCGTTCTCAATACAGTTAAAGCGTAACAAGACCAAGGAGTATTTATGAAGAAGAACCTAAAGGAAATGTTGGATAAGGCAAATGAATTGAGAGCTTTGTTTGTTTTTGGTCAGAGAGTTATCCCTTTCTTAGAAGAAATTTTTATTTTTGTTAATGATATCGAGCCATTGCTTGAAGAAATTAATGTTTCAATTGCCGAAAATCTAAAGAAAATGCCGACTGCATCTAATCAATTATCTAAAGTTACAGAAGCTACAGAATTAGCAACAACCGAGATAATGGATATATTGGATAATCTCAGTTTTAAGACTGATGTAATTGCTAGAAATCTTAATACAATGCGCGAAATTAAAGATATTCAAAATCAATCTGTATCCAAACTATTAGATATATTGCATAAAGCAATTCAGTCGGGCGAAAATTTAAATGATTACTTACCAGAAATATCTGGAATTTTAAGTTTGATTAAAGAAAGTCAATCAGATAAATTTGATATTACAATTTCGGAGACAAAATCAATATTAGATAGCATCAACTTGGACTCAGGATCAATAATGATGAGTCTTCAAGTACAAGATATAACCAGTCAGCAGCTTGCTGCAGTTAATCATTTAATTGGAGCTGTTCAAGATAAATTAATAAAAATTATCGAAAAATTCGAAACAACAAATATCGATTCATTAATGTCTCAAGAAGAAAAAGTCTCGTCAAATTCGAATGTATCAAAAATGCACAGAGCAATAGCATTCGATCCCGATGCTGTGAAAACTACTGCTGAAAAAGACCAAATGCAATCTTCTGTTGATGATTTGATAAATCTTCATAAAGCCGAGATTGAAGGAAATGAAGTTCACGAATCTGCCAGCCAAGAAGCTGCTAATGAATTTTTCTCAGGAGATTTTGATATCGAGGCTCTTCAAAACGAAATAGAGCAAGAACTTGCTAATCAAAACAATAGTAGTACCGATAATGATAGTGAAGATGTTGCGAACGAAGTATTTCAAGATCAAAATCTGAAAGAAAATGGCACAAGTACAGAAGATAGCATTATTCCTGATGTTGAAATGGATAGCTTGGATGAACCATTTTCACAAGATGATATAGACGCACTTTTTAAATAAAGTTATAGCAAAGTAATTTTTTTTTCATATTGATTTTTGAATTATTATAGTAAGAGGTAAAATGGCAAATGTTTTAGACCCAGAAATGCAAGAAATCTTTGAAGGATTTCTAATTGAAACACAAGAATTATTAGATTCTCTTACAAACGATTTAATGGAAATTGAATCAAATCCAAATGATGAAGAACTAATTAATAAAATTTTCAGAGGTTTCCACACAATCAAAGGAACTTCATCTTTTATGAATGTTGGCAAAATTTCGCATATTACTCATAATGCCGAAGATTTACTCAACAAAATCAGAAGAAAGGAATTACCGATCACTCGCGAGACTATAGACGTACTTCTTGAAGTGCAAGATTGGATTCAGCTGATGCTTAATGAATTGAGAGAAGGTGAAGATATTGTAGCTGAATATGACGAAACATTAGGAAAATTAGAGATATTAAAGAATGGTGGAACACTTGAAGAAATGCCAATTAATTCCTCTGCACCGACACCAATTAGCGCAAGCAATGTGATTGAAGATAAAGCAAGTGAGGAACTTGGATCTGCTTGGGGCGATACTGACGATTTAACACAAGAGCAAACTCAAGAAATCAACCCATTAGAAAAAGTATTGACAGATACAAGTATTACTTCACATCCTGGGGATTTTACTCCTGATGAATACGATTTATTAGACCAAGCTTTTGCTGAATTAAACAGATCTTTTGGACAAGAATTCAAGCAAGTTGCACAAGATAAAGAAAAAGAAAGTTCAGAACCATTAGAAGAAATAAAACCAATTGATATTCCATCTGTAAATACACAAACTCCACATATTGAACCAAAGCAACCTATACAGCAACAAGTTCCGCCAGCTCAAGTTGCAGTTTCTTCTCCAACTCAGTCCAAAGATAAAGTTCCCGGAAATGCCGCAATCTCGACAGACACAATTAGAATTGATGTTGCTAGAGTTGAATCGTTGATGGATTTAAGCGGCGAATTAGTACTTAGCCGCAATAGATTAATGCAGATAAGCGATAATTTAGACGGCAATGTAGAAAATAAAGATATAATCAGAGATTTAATTGATTCCACTGCTCAATTAGATTTCATTACTTCGGAAATTCAGACTGCAGTGATGAGAATGAGAATGGTGCCGATTGCTAAACTTTTTCAAAAAGCTCCAAGAATTGTTCGTGACATATCAAAAGAATTTGGAAAGAAGATCAAATTGGTATTACAAGGTGAAGAGACAGAAATCGACCGAGGAATCATTGAAGAATTAAATGATCCACTTGTGCACATGATTCGTAATTCTTGCGATCATGGTGTAGAGTCTCCCCAAGAAAGAGTAGCTAAAGGTAAGCCTGAAGAAGGTACTGTAGTTTTAGATGCTTCACAAGAAGGAAACAATATTGTATTGAAGATTATTGATGATGGAGCCGGAATGGATCCTCAAAAATTAATCAATAAAGCTTTGGAAAAAGGAGTTCTCACTCAAGAAGAAGCACGCAGTTATTCTCCAAAGGAAGCATTCCAATTAATTTTTGCCCCAGGATTTAGTACCGCCAAAGTGGTTACTGCTGTTTCGGGACGCGGTGTGGGAATGGATGTAGTTCGTACTAATATTCAATCCATAAAGGGTATGATTGATATTGATTCCGAAATAAATAAGGGCACTACTTTTACGATAAAGTTGCCATTAACATTAGCAATTATTCAAGGCGTATTAGTTAGAATTAAAAATGAAACTTATGCAATTCCACTAAGCTCAGTTATCGAAGTAGTTTCTACAAGCAATTGTGAGATTTCTTCTATTAACAAAAAAGAAGTTATTAGAATTCGTAACGATGTTTTCCCATTAATAAGAATGGATTATGCACTAAAACATTCACAACCTACATCAGATTTGACAAATAGATATGTTGTAATAGTTGGTTTAGGCACGGAGAAATATGGCTTGGTTTGCGATGAATTGATTGGGCAACAAGAAATAGTAATCAAGTCACTTGGCGAATATCTTGGCAATATCAAAGGAATTGCTGGATCGACAATTTTAGGAGATGGTCGAGTAATTATGATTATTGATATTGGAGATTTTATTGCAAAACTAACTGATAACAAACCAAAATTCGTAATGTTATCTGCTTAAAAATGCAAAATATAAATTCAACTAAACTAAACTAAACTAATATTCCCAATCACAAATGATTAGGAATATTTTTTTTCAATAAATTCAATTTTTTTACATTATATTTCAAAATTTATTCCAATACTTGGTAAAATTCCAATAGAAGATTGGGCTTCAATTTTATTTAATCTTGAATTCCAACGATATGCGGATACATTTTCGCGACCGTAAACATTTTGTGCATCAATATATGTGTTTAAAGTAAACCAATCAAAGTACCACCTTTTGTCGACTCTCAAATCCATTGAATGATATAGCGGTAACCTCTCACCTTGATTATATTCGCCGCAAATACGTTTGCCTGTAACGGGGTCGAATGGAGTGGTTGGAAGTCCGGTTGCTAATCTGAATTTACTACTTACTTCCCAATTTTTACCAAATCTATAACCAGCAGTAATATTCAAAATTACTGGTGAGTCGTAAGCCCCATCTGTGATTCCTCCCAAAATTGATTCAAATTTCGTATCGGCAAATGTTAAACTGAATAAACCATAAAGTGGTATTTCACTGAATTTCTTTTGAATAAATATCTCCAAACATCTGGAGTATCCAGTACCAGTGCTTTGCAAAGGCTCCAATCCAAAAGGAATATCATTTGTTAAATCATCAAAGCCCGATGGCGATAACACAGCATAAGGACGATAAATTCTTGCAGGATAATCAGAATACCATTTTTGATACAATTCAATCTGAACTTTCAAATCTGGTTGTGGATTATGTTGAATTGAAAATACAATTTGGTCTGCTTTCAATGGAGATAAATTTTAAATAATTTGCAATTAATATTATATTTAGACGAACCTAAAATTAGCAAATTGCATTTAATAGACAAAATGTAGACAATAATCTTCTATATTTCGATAGAATTTAATTCGCTATTTGCAATACTTAATACTTCATCAAGGGTGGGAGCAGCCATCAATTTTGAGCGTAATTCGGCTGAACCTGGAAATTCGGAGATGTAAATTTTATAGAATTTCTTTAGAATTGAGTGGCTTTTTTGATTTTCCCAAGTTTTTCTAAATAATTCCGTATGATTAATTAATGTTTGTAATCTTTCTTGTTTTGCAACTACTTTTTGGGGACTATTAAAAATCCAAGCATTTCTGAAAATGCCACGACCAATCATAACTCCATCGGGTTTGTACTCGTCAATTTTCATCTGAGCATCATCAATTGTAAATATATCACCATTGCCGATTAACGGAGTTGTTTGCGAAAGCGAATTTCTTACATCAATAGCAATTCTTATTTGCTCCCACTCGGCGGGTTTTTCAGACAGCATTTTTTGGGTACGGCAATGAAGAGTTATAGCATCAGGCTTTGCCTGCAGAACATTACTTATCCATTTTTCGGTTTGATGTTCTTTGATACCTGTGCGAGTTTTAACGCTTACGGGCAAATGGGTTGCTTCCTTTGTTGCTTGAATAATCTCGCGCGCCAAATCAGGAAATCTAATTAATTCAGAACAAGCAACTTGATGCACAATCTTACGAATTGGGCAGCCCATATTAATATCAATTCCGTCATAATCATAATTCTCTGTAATGTGTTTGGCTGCATAAGCGAACTTTTCGGGGTCGTTTCCCCAAATTTGAGCAACAATTTTCACTCCCTTTTTCTTCATCAATTCCATTTCTGATGGGTTAATTTTCAGTCGGTGCGATACTTTATCCTTACCAATTGGGTGGAAAAGTCCATCAACAGAAGTAAATTCGGCAAAAAGCATATTCAAATGGTTATCGTCTGAAATAGACATAACAATTTCGCGGAAAACTGTATCGGTTACATCTTCCATTGGTGCAAGAGCATAAATTGGTTTTCGAATATATTGCCAAAAGTTCATAGTAGTCTTGTTTTGGATTTGATAATAATATAATTTGATAATAATTAAAGAATGCAAAATTACAAAATGTGAAACTTTAATGACTATTTTGATACAAATATTGGGTGTTGGGTGCTGGGTGCTGGGTTGTTGGACGTCATTGCGAGTAGCACCGACTTGTCGGGGCGACTAAGCAATCTAATTTCCCGTAGGGAACAGGCATGCCTGTTCCCTACAAAATTCCCTCTCTGTGAGGGGGATTTAGGGGGAGGTTCTGATAAAAAATATCCAAACTTTTTCCACCATTATGCTATAAATTCTTATTTTTGTAATAATATTGTTTTATAATTAATAGAATAGGTGATATAATTAAAAAATTATTACTCCTTTTACTCATTTTCTCTTTTGTTTTGTGTCCAATTTATTCACAAACAACAAAAAAGATAAAAGTTCCCACGGATAGAAATGTGTTCAATATTGTCTCGGACGGCATAACAACAAGCTACTTTTATTATATCGAAAAGGAAGGAATGGTAAGCACTATTCGTGAATTCTGGGCAAATATT
>DYPF01000007.1:15089-27500 GCA_020720105.1 Chloroherpeton thalassium | reverse complement strand
AAAAAAATCTAAAAAAATCTAAAAAAATCTAAAAAAATTTGGCTATTAATTTGATTTTGTGTAATTTTGTATTCTTCATTTTTGAAGAAGTGCAAGATGGGCAGATAGCGAAGTGGTTAAACGCGACAGACTGTAAATCTGTTCGGCAACGCCGTACGGAGGTTCGAATCCTTCTCTGCCCACAAAGCAACAAATGAAGTAAAGCGGGAGTAGCTCAATGGTAGAGCATCAGCCTTCCAAGCTGAGGGTTGCGAGTCCGAGTCTCGTCTCCCGCTCCAACTAAAAACATTTCAAGTTAAATTTTACACCAATTAAGCTTGAAATATAAAATAAGTAAGTTCTTAGACAATTAAGTTGTGGGAGGAAGCTCCGCTTCAATGCGGGAATAGCTCAGTTGGTAGAGCATCAGCTTCCCAAGCTGAGGGTCACGGGTTCGAGTCCCGCTTCCCGCTCTAATGCTGATGTAGCTCAGCAGGTAGAGCACTTCCTTGGTAAGGAAGAGGTCACGGGTTCAAGTCCCGTCATCAGCTCAGCATCACCACACGGGTGTAGCTCAATTGGTAGAGTAGCGGTCTCCAAAACCGTTGGCTGTGGGTTCGAGTCCTACCACCCGTGCTATTATTATTTTAAGATTATTATGTTTGCAAAAATCAAATCTATATCCAACGATGTAGTTGTGGAAATGAAAAAAGTTTCATGGCCTACGCGTGAGCAATTAACAGAATCAACAAAAATTGTTATTGCAGGTTCTCTCATTATTACAGCACTCGTTTTTGTAATTGATCAAGTTACAACATTCGTTTATTCTTTTATTTTTTAATCATTTATTTTAAGATTTAAGAGTTAATAATGGACGATTACCAAGTAAATATTCCTCAAGAACTAGTACAAGAGTTACAGCAAAATGCCGAAGAAACTGTTGAATACAAATGGTATGCACTTCGCACGTTTACTGGTCAGGAGAATAAAGTAAAAGCACAGATTTTTTCTGAAACAAAACGTTACAATTTAGACGATCGTGTAAAAGATGTTTTGGTGCCCGAAGAAACAGTGTTCGAAGTTCGTAACGGTAAACGAAAAACAAAAATCAAGAATTTTCTTCCTGGTTACATAATGATTTATTGTAATCTAAATAAGAAATTGAAAGACGTGATAGTTTCACTTCAATCTGTTGTAGCTTTTGTTGGTAGAAAAAACGAGCCAACTGCATTGCAACAAGCCGAAGTAGACAGAATTATGGGCAGAGTGGAAGAGCGTAAAGATGTTTCGACTATCGAGACTGCGTTCCAAATAGGCGATCCAGTAATGGTTATTGATGGACCATTCAATACATTCTCAGGTACCGTTGTAGAGATAAATAATGAAAAACAAAAAGTAAAAGTTGAAGTTGGAATTTTGGGACGTAAAACTCCTGTAGAGCTTGACTTTACTCAAATTGAAGTAGAAAATCATTAATATATTATTAAATTAATATATATTAAATAGTTAAATTATTTAATTATTAATTACTTAAAAAGATAATAAAAATCGAGATAAAAAATGGCAAAGAAACTTATTGGAACATTTAAGTTGCAATTGAACGCTGGTCAGGCAACTATGGCACCTCCTGTAGGACCTGCTTTTGGTCAAAGAGGTTTGAATGGTATGGAATTTGTGAAGCAGTTTAATGCAATGACTCAAAAACAAGTCGGAACAATTTTACCAGTTGTGGTATCATATTTTTCCGATAAAAGCTTTACATTTGTTTTAAAAACACCTCCAGCAGCAGTATTGTTGAAGAAATCAGCAAATTTGAAATCAGGCTCAGCCGAACCAAACAAAAAGAAGGTAGGTACTGTTACACTTGAACAAGTTAAAGAAATTGCTGAATTAAAAATGAAAGATTTGAATGCACACACTATTGAATCCGCAATGAGTATGATAAAAGGTACTGCTCGTTCTTTGGGTTTAGAGGTTTCAGAAGGTTAATAAGGAAGGAGAAAAGTTATGAAAAAATTTAGTAAAAGATATGAAGTTGTTGCTAAAAGTGTTGATAAATCAAAAGTTTACGATGCTAAAGAAGCCGTTGGCTTAGTTAAGAAAAATGCAACAGCTAAATTTGACGAATCTTTTGAAATTGCAATTAAATTAGGTGTTGATCCTCGTAAAGCAGATCAAATGGTTCGTGGAACTGTTTCATTGCCACATGGTACAGGTAAAACAGTAAAAGTATTAGTTTTGGCAAAATCACCAAAAGATCAAGAAGCTTTGAATGCTGGTGCTGATTATGCTGGATTGGAAGAATACATCGAAAAAATTAAATCTGGTTGGACTGATGTTGACGTAGTTATTGCTACACCAGACGTTATGGGTGAAGTTGGTAAATTAGGTCGTATCTTGGGTCCTCGTGGCTTGATGCCTAATCCAAAAGTAGGCACAGTAACTTTTGAAGTAGAAAAAGCAATCAAAGAAATCAAGGCTGGTAAAATTGAATATCGTGTTGATAAGACTGGAAATGTTTCTGCAGCAATCGGAAAATGTTCATTCGAAGATAACAAGTTATATGAAAATATGATAACATTCTTCAATAACATTTTGCGTGCAAAACCATCAACAGCAAAAGGTAAATACGTTAAACATATAAGTTTAAGTTCAACAATGGGACCTGGCGTTCAGATAAGTGAAAGTTCAGTACCGACAGAATAATTAATTATTAATAAAGGCTATTACGCTATTGTAGCATGCTTCTCGTATTATGTAAATAATATGTTGCTACAAGTAATATAAATCATTGGAATATTTATGGGAAATTTAGTAGAAAAAAAGCAAGTTGTTGCAGAACTCAAAGAAAAGTTTGAGAAAGCATCTGGCTACTACTTCATTGATTTCGAAAAAATGAATGTTGTTGAAGTAAATAATCTTAGAAAATTATTTATCGAAAAACAAATCGAATATAGAGTTGCCAAAAACACTCTTATTGAAATAGCATTAGAAGAAGTCGGAATGAAGTTTGACGATACTAGCTTTATTAAAGGAAGTACTGGTATTGCATTTAGTTATGGTGATCCTCTCGCTCCTGCAAAGGTGTTGAAACCAATTTTGGACAAATCAGAAAAGCCAAAATTCAAAGCAGCAGTCGTTGAAGGTGAGTTCTATGCACAAGACCAACTAAAAACATTGGCAAGTTTGCCAACAAAAGCAGAATTAATTGCCGGTATATTGGGAAGTCTGAACTCTCCAATTTCAGGAATCGTAGGTTCGATAAATGCAGTTATGAGAGATTTGGCATCGGTTATTGAAGAATCAGCCAAAAAACGCAGTGCATAATTTCAATTCTGAAATTAGCACCAAAACAATATAATAAATATATTGTTTAAAAAAAAATATAAAAAACAATTTAAAAAGAAAAATAATAATTATTAGGAGATATTTAAAATGTCAGAAAAAATTGAAAAACTTTTAGAAGAGATTTCTAACCTCACATTAGTAGAAGCTGCTGATTTAAAGAAAGCTTTAGAAGAAAAATTCGGCGTTTCTGCCGCTGCTCCAGTTATGATGGCTGGTGCTGCACCTGCTGCTGAAGCTGCACCTGTTGCAGAAGAAAAAACTGAATTTGATGTAGAATTAACTGAAATCGGTCCAAACAAAATCAACGTAATCAAAATAGTACGCGAATTAACAGGATTAGGTTTGAAAGATGCTAAAGATTTAGTTGAAGCTGCTCCAAAAGTAGTTAAAGAATCTGCTTCGAAAGCTGAAGCTGAAGATATGAAGAAGAAGATTGAAGAAGCAGGCGCAAAAGTAACATTGAAATAATTTCTTTGGCTTTTCGTATATTCGTTTTAAACTTGAACCGACAAATAAAATAGTCGGTTCAAGTTATTATTATCATTAATAGTATAATCACAATTAAAAATACATTTATAAATTGAAACACAATGATATTACTTAGGATTTATGATGTTTAATTACTAATAATTCAACATCAAAAATCCTTTTTTCTATTTTTTAAGGAGGCTGGCGTGGCAGTTAATTATGACAAAAGCGAACATACCAATATTGATTATTTGCTAAATACCTATAAACAAGCAACATACGAAAAAAATGCAGATGTAAAGTTACTCGAAAGTGACGCGGGAATTATTCGTTTGAGAAAAAGAATAGACTTTTCCCGTTTCGGTAAGACCGATTTATATCCTGATTTGTTAAACGTACAAGTCAATTCATATCAAGAGTTTTTGCAGGAGTATATACCTTCTTCAAAAAGAAAACCAATAGGTTTGCAAAAAATATTCGCCCAAAATTTCCCAATCGAAGATAATTCTTCAGTGTTTCAATTGGATTTTATTGAATATAACATTGAAAGACCAAAGTATTCCGAGCAAGAATGCCGAGAGAGAGAATTAACTTTTGCTAAACCTTTAAAAGCAAAGCTAAGATTATCTTCTAAAGCAGAACCTGATTCGGAAGACTATATTGAACCAGTAGAGCAAGATGTTTACCTTGGTAATATTCCTGCTATGACTGACCGTGGAACTTTTATTATCAATGGTGCCGAAAGAATTATCGTTACTCAAATTCACCGTTCACCTGGTGTGTTTTTTGACGATGCGATGCACCCAAATGGAATGAAAATTTACTCAGCTCGTATTATTCCTATGCGTGGCTCTTGGGTAGAATTTACTACTGATATTCATGATGTATTATATTGTTATGTTGACCGTAAGAAAAAGTTCCCTGCAACTACTTTGCTACGTGCTTTGGGTTATTCTTCAGATGAGGATATTTTAAACTTATTCGAATTATTCGAAGAAATCATTCCTGAAAATCTTGATGAAAAATACTTAACTCGTAAAATCGCATCTGATATTATTGATTTGAATACAGGTGAAATTATTGCAACAAGGGATACTGTATTAAGTCCAAAATTATACGAAACTATCAAAGCAACAACAGTTAATACAATTAAATTGTTTAAAGAATACGACCCAACCGAAGAACCAATAATTGCAAAAACTTTGCAAAAAGATCCTACTCGTAACAGAGAAGAAGCTTTGGAAACTATTTTTAGAACTATTAGAACTACCGAACCACCTGATGCAGAAACTGCCGCAGCTTTACTTGATAAATTATTCTTTAATAATCAACGATATGATTTAGGACTTGTTGGTAGATTCAAAATTAAAGATGTTTTGGAAGTTAGTGCTGGATATGATTGTGTAGTGCTTACAATTGAAGACTTTGTTGCAGTTATTAAACACTTACTCCACTTACATGACAACAAGATGGTTGGCGATGATATCGATCACTTGAGCAATCGTCGCGTACGTTCAGTTGGGGAACAATTAGCAAACCAATTCAATATTGGTTTAGCAAGAATGGCACGAACAATTAAAGAAAAGTTAGGTTTAAAAGATAATCAATCTTTATCGCCATCCGAATTAATTAATTCAAGAATGATAACATCTGTGATTAATCAATTCTTTGGAACTAATCAGTTATCTCAATTTATGGATCAAACCAATCCATTAGCTGAATTAACTCACAAACGCCGTGTATCAGCGCTTGGACCTGGCGGTTTAAGTCGCGATAGAGCAGGCTTCGAGGTTCGTGACGTTCACTATACTCATTACGGCAGATTGTGTCCAATCGAAACTCCTGAAGGTCCGAACATCGGTTTGATTTCTTCACTGGCAATTCACTCACAAGTAAATGACTTAGGTTTCTTAGAAACTCCTTATTATAAAGTAAATGATGGAATAGCAACCGAAGAAGTAGTGTACTTGACAGCAGACGAAGAAGATGGAGCAATTTTGATTCCTGCATCAACTCGTATTGATGAAAACAGAAAAATTGTTGAGCAGAAATTAAGAGCACGTAAATCTGGAGACTTCGTATTAGTTTCACCAGAACAAGTTGAATATATGGATATTTCAACAGATCAAGTAACTTCTGCTGCTTCTTCACTGATTCCATTCCTCGAACACGACGATGCGAATCGTGCATTGATGGGCTCGAATATGCAACGTCAATCAGTTCCATTATTACGTCCTCAATCACCATTAGTTGGTACTGGTATGGAAGCAAGAGTGGCTAAAGATTCCCGTTCTCTTATTTTTGCTCGTGGCGCTGGGGTTGTTGATTATGTTGATGCAGAGAAAATTACAGTTCGTTATGATGATATTCGTTCAGAAAGAGAGAAATATACAGATTGGGGTTACCAAGAAGTTATCACCTATGAACTTAAGAAATTTGAAAGAACTAACCAAGATACAACAATTAATCAAAGACCAATCGTTAGAAAAGGTCAAAGAGTTGTAAAAGGAATGCCGTTGGTTGATAATTCATCAACAGAGAATGGCGAATTAGCTTTAGGTAAGAACGTAGTGGTTGCATTTATGCCTTGGAGAGGTTATAACTTTGAAGATGCAATTATCATTTCCCAAAAATTAGTTGCTTGGGATGTGTTTACTTCAATTCATATCGAAGAATTTGCTTTGCAAGTGAGAGATACTAAACGTGGTGAAGAAGAATTTACTCGCGAAATTCCGAACGTTAATGATGAAGCAGTTAAAGAATTAGATGAACGTGGAATTGTTCGAATTGGTGCAACTGTTAAAGAAGGCGAAATATTAATTGGTAAAATCACTCCTAAAGGAGAAACTGACCCAACTCCAGAAGAAAAACTATTAAGAGCAATTTTTGGTGAAAAAGCTGGCGATGTTAAAGATGTGTCGCTCAAAGCTACTCCAGGCTTGAAGGGTATTGTTATGAATACTAAACTCTTCTCGCGACGTCAAATAACTAATGATAAATTCTCCCGTGAGAAAGATAAGAAAGCTCAGGAGATGCTAACTAAACGTGAAAAAGAAACATTAATATCTGTTGATAATGATGTTATAGATAGAATAACAAAATTACTTGATAATGAAGTTTCTTTAGGAGTTAAATTAAAGAATGGAATTCAAGTGTTTCGTAATGGTACTAAGCTTTCAGCCGAAAAAATTATGGAACAATACAAAAAAGGTATTCTTAAACCAGAACAATTAGATGCAGACCAAGATTATTTAGCAGATGCAGAAAAGAATGAATTATTAAAAGATATGATAAGTAATTTTATCATATTCCGCATTGACCAAAAGAATTTATTCCGTTCTGAAAGAAATAAACTGGCTTCCGGAGACGAATTGCCTCCAGGCATCTTAGAAATGGCTAAAGTATATGTTGCTAAGAAAAGAAAATTGCAAGTTGGCGATAAAATGGCTGGACGACACGGTAATAAGGGTATTGTTTCTAAAATTGTACCTGTGGAAGATATGCCATTCTTACCAGATGGAACTCCTGTGGAAATAGTATTAAATCCACTTGGCGTACCTTCTCGTATGAACTTAGGTCAGCTTTACGAAACAGCACTTGGCTGGGCAGGTCAAAAATTGGGTGTTTATTTTGCTACACCAATATTTGATGGTGCTACTTGGGAACAAGTTGGTGATTTCTTAGAAAAATCTGGATTACCACGCGATGGTAAAACTGTTTTGTATGACGGAAGAAGTGGTGAAGCATTTACCGAAAAAGTTACTGTTGGCGTGATTTATATGTTGAAGTTAGCACACATGGTTGACGACAAGATTCACGCTCGTTCAATAGGACCATACTCACTAATTACTCAACAACCTTTGGGTGGTAAAGCACAATTTGGTGGTCAAAGATTAGGAGAAATGGAAGTTTGGGCACTCGAAGGATATGGTGCATCAAATATCTTGCAAGAAATGTTGACAGTAAAATCCGATGACGTACCTGGCAGGTCGAAGATATACGAATCAATTGTGAAAGGAGATAATGCTCCCGATCCAAACGTACCCGAATCATTCAAGGTTCTTGTAAGAGAATTACAAGGTTTGGGATTAGATTTAATTTATAAATAAAATATTAAGAAATAATAAAATCGAAAATTAAGTGAGGCTATAAATATGCAGCAACAAATAACGATGCCAAGAGGTGGATTTAAAGAACTAATTGTAAAATTAGCATCGCCAGATGAAATATTAGATCGTTCCCACGGCGAAGTAACCAAACCAGAAACGATAAATTATCGTTCCTTCCGCCCCGAAAAGGATGGATTGTTCTGCGAAAAAATATTTGGTCCAATTAAAGATTGGGAATGTGCTTGTGGCAAGTATAAAAGAATAAGATATAAAGGTATAGTTTGCGATCGTTGTGGTGTGGAGGTTACAAGCAAAAGTGTTCGTCGCGAAAGAATGGGACACATTTTACTTGCTGTGCCAGTAGTTCATATTTGGTTTTTAAGATCATTGCCAAGTAAAATCAGTTCTGTGTTGGGTATGCCAACTAAGGACGTAGAAAGAATAGTATATTATGAATCTTATGTTGTAGTTCAACCAGGTAGTACAAGTCTAAGACCAAAGGATTTGATGACCGAGGAAGAATACTTAAAAACTCTATCACAATTAAGCAAAGAAGAACGAGACTTGGACGACGAAGATCAAAACAAATTCATTGCTTTGATTGGAGGTGAGGCAATTAAAGAATTGCTAAAGAGAGTGGAAGCAGATAAGGACTACGCACATTCCAAAGAAGAATTAAAGAACGAAACATCAGCAGTAAGAAAAGCAGAACTACTAAAAAGATTAAGAGTATTAGATGCATTCCGTAGAAAAGAAGGACAAGAATATTCTAATGAACCAAGTTGGATGGTAATGGATGTTATTCCAGTGATTCCTCCAGATTTACGTCCATTAATTCCATTAGATGGTGGAAGGTTTGCTACTTCTGACTTGAATGACTTATATCGCCGTGTTATTATTCGTAATAACAGATTAAAAAGATTAATCGACATCAAAGCACCAGAAGTAATTTTACGTAACGAAAAAAGAATGTTGCAAGAAGCAGTTGATGCTTTATTTGACAGTACAAAGAAAGCCAACAAAACCGATACTTCTAAGTCTCTGAAATCATTAGCAGATACATTGAAGGGCAAGCAAGGACGTTTCCGTCAAAACTTGCTTGGTAAGCGTGTGGATTATTCTGGTCGTTCCGTGATTGTTGTGGGTCCTGAATTGAGATTACACGAGTGCGGTTTACCAAAAGATATGGCTGTTGAGCTATTCAAACCTTTTATTATCCGTAAATTAATCGAAAAAGGCTTTGTTAAGACTGTAAAAAGTGCTAAGAAAGTAGTTGAACGTAAAACTAATGAAGTTTGGGATATTCTAGAGCAAGTTATCGAAGGACATCCAGTAATGCTTAACCGTGCTCCAACTCTTCACAGATTGGGTATTCAAGCATTCCAACCAAGATTAATTGAAGGAAAAGCAATTCAACTTCACCCATTGGTTTGTACTGCGTTCAACGCCGACTTTGACGGCGATCAAATGGCAGTTCACTTACCATTGAGTCACGAAGCACAATTGGAAGCATTACTTTTAATGTTAGCTCCAAATAATATTATGCACACTCAAAATGGTGATCCTATCACAGTACCATCTCAAGATATGGTTCTTGGATTGTATTACTTAACAAAACAAAAATCTGGTGCACTTGGCGAAGGAAAATCATTCGCTTCAGTTGACGAAGTAATAATTGCCTTAAATTCTAAAAAATTAGAATTAGGTTCGATGATTACTGTTCGCTATAAAGGACAAACTATTAAATCTACAGCTGGTAGATTATTATTTAATTTGATTGTTCCCGAGGAATTAGGATATATTAATGAATTATTAACTAAGAAAAGATTACGTCAATTTATTGGTTTAAGCTTCCGTAAATCTGGATTAAATAGAACAGTTGAATTTCTTGATGATATGAAGAACTTGGGATTCGAAATGGCAACTCGTGGTGGTTTAACAGTTAGTATTTCTGACGTAATTATTCCATTTGAAAAGCGTGAAGTAATTGAAAAGACACAAGCAACAGTCGACCAATTCGATAAAGCATTCAAGATGGGTGTAATTTCGGGTGGCGAAAGATATAACAAAATCATAGATAGTTGGAGTAAAGCAACAAATACAGTAGCAGACAAATTATTCAATGTATTGCAAAAAGATAAAGGTGGATTTAATACATTCTTTATGATGCTTGACTCGCAAGCAAGAGGCTCTAAAGAGCAAATTCGCCAATTAGCTGGTATGCGTGGTTTGATGGCTAAACCTAAAAAGAATGTAACAGGTGCGGGTGGCGAATTGATCGAAAACCCAATCATTGCAAACTTCAAAGAAGGTTTATCTATATTGGAATACTTTATTTCCACTCACGGTGCTCGTAAAGGTTTGGCTGATACAGCATTAAAAACAGCTGATGCAGGATACTTAACACGTCGTTTGCACGATGTTGCTCAAGATATGATTATAACTGATATTGATTGCGGTACTCACCGTGGTGTTGAAACTACCGCATTGAAAGTTGGCGAAGAAGTAAAAGAACCATTGAAAGAAAGAATTTTAGGCAGAACTGCATTAGTAGATATTTTTGATCCAATTTCAGAAGAACTCTTTGTTAAAGCTGGTGATATTATTGATGAAGATGCTTCCGAAAAAATTGAAGCATCATCAATTGAAACTGTTAAAATTCGTTCAGCACTTACATGCTTATCCAAACAAGGTGTTTGTGCTAAATGCTATGGTAGAAATATGGCAACTGGCAAATTAGTTGATGTTGGCGAGGCAGTTGGAACAATTGCTTCACAATCAATTGGTGAACCTGGAACTCAGCTAACATTGCGCACATTCCACACTGGTGGTGCTGCAGCAGTTGTTGCTCAGCAATCTCAAGTAGTTGCTAAATTTGATGGTTATATTCAATTTGAAAACTTAAGAACGATTTCTTATGGTTCTGGCGATGAATCACATTTAGTTTCCGTTAGTCATAGTGGTGGAATTAAGATTATCGACCTTGCTAATAATCGTGAATTAATTAAATATGACGTAACTTATGGTGCTGAGTTAACTGTACGCGAAGGCGACACAGTTAAACGAGGACAAATTCTTTATGAATGGGATCCTTATAATTCAACAATCATTGCTGAATTTAATGGTAAAGTAAGATATCGCGACCTTATGCTAAATGTAACTTATCGTGAAGTAAATGATGAGCAAACAGGACATATAAGCAAAATTGTATATGACTCAAAGGATAAATCAAAATCTCCCGCGATTGATATTATTGATGAAAATGGAAATGTACTGAAACCATATAATATTCCATCTAAAGCTCAATTGAGAGTTGATGACGAAGAAATTATTACAGTTGGTACTCCATTAGCTAAAATCCCAAGAGACTACGGTAGAACAAGAGATATCACTGGTGGTTTGCCAAGAGTTACAGAATTGTTTGAATCTCGTGCTCCTCAAAATCCAGCTGTTGTTGCGGAAATTGATGGTATTATTGCATTTGGCAAGCCAAAACGCGGACAACGTATCATCACAATTACATCACACGATAGTCTTACTACTACTGAATATTCAGTTGCCTATGGTAAATATGTATTAGTGCAAGAAGGCGATTATATCAAAGCTGGCGATAGATTAACTGAAGGTGCTATTAATCCTCACGATATTTTAAGAATTAAAGGTCCATTCGCTGTACAAGAATACTTAGTAAATGAAATTCAAGATGTTTACCGTTTGCAAGGTGTTAAAATAAGTGATAAACATATCGAAGTTATTGTTCGCCAAATGATGCAGAAAGTTAGAATCACTGATTCGGGTGACTCAATTTTCTTAGAAAATGATTTGGTAGATAGAATTAAATTCGATAATGAAAATACTAAATTGAAGGGAATGGTCGTGATTTCAGATCCTGGTGAGACTGACTTCTCCGAAGGTCAATTAGTTTCCAAGAAATCCTTCCGCGAAATTAATAATTCAGCCAAAAAGCGAAATATCAAATTAGCTGAAGCACGTCAAGCTGAAAATGTAACAGGCGAATCAGTATTGCTGGGTATTACTCAAGTTTCCTTACAAACAGATAGTTGGCTTTCGGCTGCTTCTTTCCAAGAAACAACAAAAGTACTTTCAGACGCTGCAATTCATGCTCGTTCAGACAAATTTGCTGGCTTGAAAGAAAATATTATCGTTGGTCAACCAATTCCAGCTGGTACAGGTTTAAGAAAATATGCAAATATTCGGATCGAAAGTGAAGTTGGCGATATTTTCGGCAGATCAAATCGTGTTTTTGCTAACGAAAAATTTGAAGAAAAAGCTGAATATGGTGATGCAATCGAACCTCAAGTAATCATCGAAGCAACTCCAGTAGAAGATATTAGTTAAGTTTTAGTTATATAAATTTTAAATCCTCCTTATTCTAACGAAAAGGAGGATTTTTTTTATTTTATTGAAATGAATTTTGAAAATATGTTTTACTTAAATTAATAGACTCAGATGGAATTAAAAGGAGTTCTAAAAAAAATGTAATTCT
>DYPF01000007.1:0-14989 GCA_020720105.1 Chloroherpeton thalassium | reverse complement strand
GAATGACAGTATAAATTGAATTATTAGAACACCACTTAAGTGAAAAGAATTACAATTATTTTTAAATGGATAGCAAGAATTCTGGCGGTTACTCTTCTTATTTTCGTATTGCCATTTTTCTTTTGGATATAGAAATCCGTATTTTATATTGAGATTTGGTGGAGGTGCCGGGAGTTGAACCCGGGTCCGAAATGTTGCAACTGCAGCTTCTACATACATAGTTAACCTTTGTTTAAAGCACAACTTGCCGGTTAACGGGCGTTTGTACCTTTTGATTTGTGTTTTTCAGGAAATTACCCAAATCAAGCAATTTCCCAATCCGATTTGTTTTTCGACACCCATTTAAAAGCCAATCGGTAGGCTCTTAGTGAATGTTAGCTCCTGTTTTTTTTAGGCAGCTAAAGAGTAGTTTTCGTTGGCATTTATAACCGACTGATTTTATTAACGAGCAGCACCAGCCAAGCTCGGTACGCGACTAACAATATTCATCACCCCGTCGAATCCAGCACACCCCCATATATCTTAAATAAAGAACGAAAAGTAAAAACGATATTCTTTGTTGATTATTGCATTTTTGTTGTTTTATTTGACAAGTATGATTTTATCCAAAAATACAAGCCCACTAACACAAATGGTATGCTTAGAACTTGCCCCATTCTTAATATCATATCGTTTTCTAAACTTGTTTGGAATTCTTTGAAATATTCAAGTACGAATCTTGCGGAAAAAACTAAGGTGAGAAATGCTCCAAATAATCTTCCTGCTGGTAATTGTATGCGATGGCGATTATATACAAAAAGCAAATATGCGAAAATCAATAAGTACGAAAACGCTTCGTATAATTGAACAGGATGACGCGGAGTTTGATCTATTGATGCAAAAATTATTGCAAATGATGAATCGCTTGCTAATCCAAGAATTTCGGAATTGAAGAAATTTCCTAATCTAATCAAGGCGCCAGACAAAGCAATGGCAATCACAAGCCTATCCAATATCCACATCATTTTGTATTGCTTGTTTTGAAGTACAAAAATCCATATACCAAGTAAAATTCCTATGGCGGCACCGTGGCTTGCCAATCCACCTTTCCAAATCATTAGTATTTCGATAGGATTTGCTAAGTAGTACTGAGGCTCATAAAAGAAGCAATGCCCCAGACGAGCACCAACAACTGTAGCAATAATCATCACAATAGTTAATTTGTCAATATCCTTGATATTTTTCTTCTCAATTTTGAAGAACCACTGGAAAAGCTCATAACCGATAATAAAACCGAGCGCAAAGAGCAACCCATACCATCTAACTGCTAATGGTCCAACTCTGAAAATTTCGGGCGATATATCCCATACAAAATGTTCCATATTCACTTTTCTTTAAGGTAATAAAGATTTTTGAGTAAAGAAGAATTAATAAAAATATTAGTTTAATTAGGAATTACAAAAAAATAAATAATGGGTTAGATACAAGTAGTGGCACTTCTATTTAATCCCTATATCCCGTAGGGAACAACGATCGTTGTTCCCTATTGAAAAATAAGGGATTGTCTCTCGAGTGCTTGTTATTTCTATTTGATAATTATTGTTTGACCAATCTGTAAATTTTCTGCTTTGCGACTGTTTAGATTATTCCATTGTTTCAGCTCGGCAACTGTTACGCCATATTTAGAGGAAATAGAGTAAAGTGTGTCGCCCGATTTAACTTTATAATTTGTAATTTTTGTGGAAGTTTTGCTTTTCTTAGTCTTATCTTTTGCATTATCTTTTGCAATTTTCTTGCTTGTTCCTTGTTCAATTTTCAGAATTGTTTTAGGATAAATAACATCGCCGTTAATTTGTTCGGTGTTCCACTCTTTTAATTGAGCGATAGTAACTCCATATTTTGCAGCAATTTTATCTAAAGATTCACCTTCACGAACAGTATGAACAACTACTGATGGTTCTTCTTGCTTTTCTTTTTCAGATTTTTTCTTGTCTTTTTTTACAGCAATATATTCCACTTCTTCCACAGGAATTTTAAGAACTTTGCCCCTCTTTACTGTGTTTGTCTTAAGTTTATTTGCTTTCTTGATCTCGGCAATAGTTACGTCGTACTTATCAGCAATCTCGGATAAAGTTTCGCCTCGTTTTACTGTATGTTTTTTTATCACATTTTTAGTAATAGCCTCAACTGTATTATCAGGTACTAAAATTTCTTGACCTGCAAAGATTGTTTCCTCTTTATCAAATGAGTTAATTGAACGAATATCGTTCAGCGAGACACCATATTTTTGGGATATAACATAAAGAGTTTCGCCAGATTCAACTTTATGCTTTTTTGTCTTAGTTATTTTTGGTTGGATTTTTTCAGTGTTATTTGATGAAGGTGCTTTTGTGTCGGTAGCTACATCAACATCGGTATTATCCTTAGGTAAATTAGGCATCACTTTTTTAGCAATTCTTAAACTATCGTATTTTAATGGACTTACGGGTAGCAAAATCTGAGTGGAAGGAGTTAAGTTGCTTGTAATATTTTGATTTTTATTTAATGCTTTAAACTCTTCTTTAGACAAATCGAATCGTTCCACTATTGATTCATAAGTTTCACCTTCTTCAATATTATGTATCGAGTAAGGCAATCTCTTTTCAACAGGGATTTGATTAAGATTTGCTGCAAAATTAGGGTAACTTTCAACGGGAATTTTTAAATAATAAGAGGAAACATCCATTGGGGTAGAACTTCTTATCAGTTCTGGATTTAAGTCTTTGATCGTTTTTAATGGAATGTTAGCTGCTTGTGCCGCAGCTTCCAAACTGACAGGCTCGTCCAGTACAAACACATCATAATTATATTCATCGTGAAATTCCATTTCGGATTCTACAAAGCCATATTTCTCGGGTTCCATTGCAACAATAGAAATTGCAATAAAGTTAGGTATATAATTGCGGGTTTCTCTTGGTAAATGCTTTTGTACTTCCCAGAAATTTGGATTGTCTTTATTAGTTTTATTGATTGCACGTTTCACACATCCTTCGCCACAATTATATGCTGCTAATGCCAAATACCAATCTCCAAAAGTATTATGCAAATCTCGTAAGTGGCGTAATGCAGCACGCGTAGATTTTTCGGGGTCGCGTCTTTCGTCAACCCAAATTGACGGAGTTTTGTTCAAATCATATCGCTGCCCAGTAGATTGAATAAATTGCCACATACCAACAGCACTCGCCGAGGAAATTGCATTAGGATTCACTCCACTTTCGTACATTGTAAGAAATAGAATTTCTGGAGGCACAAGCTCGATTTCTGCAATTTTTGCCATCATCGGAAAATACTTAGCTGAGCGTTCCAAATATACTTTTAAGTATTTCTTTAGTTTAGTATTTCCTGTTAAATTTTTAATAGATTTTTCCACTTGTTCGTTAATTTCAAATGGAATTAACAAACTATCAGGAGGAACAAAAAAACCTTTCTTTTTAATTTCAGTCGGTTGTGAATTATCCTGAGTTAGTGTGAATTTATCAGTAACTTTGATGTCGTCAGGAATGGATTCTACTTGATTAAATAGCATCCTACGAACAATAAAAATTGCAGAATTTTCATCTAAATCATCAATTGTAGTGATATAAGTTTCGTAATCTTCAATAATCGAATGTATTAAATCCAAAAATTCAGTTTGATTTTCCACTCCGGGATAGCTAACGTAAGGATTTACTCTTGCGATAGCTAATTCGAATGATTTAGCTGCACGTGTTGTATCCTTAAATTTCAAGGCTGATAATGCTTCGTGATATTTTCTTCTTGCAAAAATAATCGCATTTTGGAAATCAATTGATTTGAATATGCTATTATTTTTATCAGTATCTAATTCCGAAAATTCATCAGGAAATTTTTGAGTTTGGTTGGTTTGGGTTAGTACTGAGGATTCAGTTTGATGCTTTTTTTCTCTGGCAGGTCGCTGTGCATTACTATTAAATGTAGTAATTACAAAGAAAAAAAGGAATAACATCAAGTAGTTATAATTAGTTATAAAATATCTTTTTCTCATTTTTCACTTTTCATTTTTTGTAAAATAAGAATATTTTGAAAAAAAAACAAATATTCACAAAACTTTTCTCAATTTTGTATTCTATTTTTTTCAATTATGGTAAAATTCTTAAAAACATTAGGACGAAAATTCATCAATTTCATTTCTGAACTTGGGCAATTAGGTATTTTATCGCTCAGAGTGTTGCGATATTTCCCACAAGCATTCCAAAGTAAGCACTTAGTTTTAAAGCAAATGGAATTAGTTGGCAATAAATCTTTACCTTTGGTAATCCTTATTGGACTTTTTACAGGCGTAATATCAGCATTAGAAGCAACCAGCCTTTTTTATAAATTTAATATGCTCGGCATTGCCAAACCTTTCTTAGGTTCATCGATTGCAACTGCAATATTTACTGAATTGGCTCCGGTGCTAACTGCATTGGTGATTGCAGGAAGGATTGGCGCCTCGATGGCAGCAGAGATTGGCACAATGCAAGTAACCGAGCAAATCGATGCTTTGGATATGATGAGTATTGATAAGTATCGTTTTATTGGTATGCCACGAGCGATAGCTACTTTGGTGATGATGCCGGTTTTGGTATTATTTTCTTATGTTGTGGGTTTGATTGGTGCATACTTCCTAACATTATTTAAGTTTGATTTTTCGATGGTAACTTTCTTCGAATCGGTCCAGAGATTTTTTCAAATTAATGAAATTGTAATTGGACTGATTAAATCTTCAGTATTTGGCGGTGTCACTGCATTAATAGGAGTGCATATTGGGCTGAAAACAACTGGTGGCGCCGAAGGAGTTGGCAATAGTACAGTTAAGGCTTTCACACTTTCGGCTGCTTCAATCTTATTTATTGATGCAATTTTTGGCTATTTTTATTAATTTACATCAAATACTTTACACACATTACAAACTTTATAAACTTTACAAACTTTATAAACATTACACACTTTATAAACATTACACACTTTATAAACATTACAAACAAAATAAAAATGGAAAATAACTTCGACTCTCTTATTGGTAAATACCCTTATCCTCGCAAAATTAGACATCACGCAAGTTCTAACTTGTATATTCCAATAAATCAATTAAAAGTAGTTGATGAGTTCTATCCTCCATTAATTCCAAAGGAAATTGTTGCGGAATCTTTCTTGAACAAAAAAGCACCAAATGTGATGGATATTGGCTGTGGGAAAAGTAAATTTTTATTTAGATATGCTTTCGGAAATCCTCAAGATAATATTTTGGGTATTGAAGTACGCAGATTATTAGCAGAATGGGCACAGGAAGTAACAACTCAAGAACAAATTCCAAATACTTGGGTGTTCTGGTACACTGCTGTGAACGGGCTGGATTTTATCCAAGAAAGTTCGATTGACAAAGTGTTTTATTTTTTTCCTGACCCTTGGCCAAAGCAAAGACAGCAGAGACGCAGGCTTTTTTCAGTAGAATTTTTAGCAGATATTTATAAAGTATTAAAACCTAAAGGCAAATTATACTTAGCGACAGATTGCGATTATGTGCACGATTTTCATTTGCAAACGTTAAAAAAATCGGGACATTATGAATATAATACCCCGATTGAAACAGAATGGAATTTACCAAAAACTAATAAAGAGGAATTTTGTATTGAGAAAAATATTCCAATTTTTAGATTGATTTGCTCTCCGAAAAAATAGTGTTAGAAAATCAAAGAATTGATTTTACATTACACCAAGATCTCTCAACATTCCGTATAGACCTTTTTTGTCTAATGTACGTAATGCACGAGCAGTGATATTTAATCTAATATAACGTTTTTCTTCAGCAATCCAAATTCTTTTTGATTGAATATTGGGCATAAATCTACGCTTTGTTTTATTGTTAGCGTGAGACACGTTGTTTCCAGAGACTGGACCAACACCTGTTAAATCACATCTTCTTGCCATTTTCTATATCTAATTTTAATTAAGATTACAAAATTAAGAAAAATAAAGCAAATAGCAAAACGAAAAATAAAAAAATATTTACGTTTTTAAAACAATTTTATCCTTAATTAATAAATATATTTGTTATTTGATAGAAAAAAGTTAAATTTGTAGTTCGTAAAAAAATGAAAATTAATTTTTAGGATATATTGGAGGTACTCTTTGAAAAAGGTATTAGGCAAAATTATATTGGTTGCGATAACGCTGATAGCTGCATTAGCTATGCTGTATCCAACTTATAAAGCCAACAATTTAGAAAAAATCCAAAAAGAATACTTGGCAAAAGCAAAACAAGCCAAGAATTCTTCTGATTCGCTCGCTGTTATTGAATCATTCCAAAAGCAATATGGCGAGGCTTTGATGAAAGCAAAAAATTCACAATTGAAGTTAGGCTTGGATTTACGCGGTGGTATGTACGTTACTTTAGAAGTGGATGTAGCAAAGTTAATCGAGGAAACTGCCACAAAACAGTATGTTGACGAAACTTTTATGCAAGTTGTAGAGAAAACATCTGCCGAAGCTCGCAACACAGAAACAGATGTAATTGACATTTTCTTGAAGCATTTTGATGCTATTGCTCGTCCAAAAGGCAAATCGTTAATTTCTTACTTTGATTTTGGTAATGTTCGCGATTTGAGTGAAGAAAAAATCATCGAAAAATTACGCAATGACCAAAATCAAGCAATCGACCAAGCATTAGAAGTATTGCGTCAACGTATTGACCAATATGGCGTTGCCGAACCAAACATTCAAAAGCAAGGTACAACTCGTATTATAATGGAATTGCCAGGTGTTTCGAATGTTGCTGATATGAGAAGTTTGCTCTCAACTACTGCTCGTTTGGAATTCAAATTAGTGAAAAGCAATCGTCAAATTGTAGAATTTTTCTACCGTGTGGATAATTTACTAAAAGGTAAATTAGAACCAGTTGTTGCTGCAACAACTGATACTGCAAAAGTAGATACAACTAAAATTGCTAAAGCTGACGAAACAAAAACTACAGCTAAAGTTGATACAACAAAGAAAAAAGCTGATTCAACTAAAGTAGCTGCAGATACAACTAAAAAATCAGATACAACAGACCCTTATGCTGGCTTGCCACAAGAAGAAGCAGCAAAGAAGTATTTAGCTGACCATCCTTTTACAAGATTATTTACAACATATTATTTACCTCCACAGAAAAATGCTAATGTAGTGCCAATTTACTACACAGTAAATCAATTCCCCGAAGGCGAATATATGTTTAAAATTATGGAAGATTCATTGCCACGCTTCAAAGAAATTATGAATCGTCCCGAAGTAAAAGCATTGATGCCCGCTGAATTAACTATTGCATTTGATGCTAAACCAGACCCAAGATTTGTGGAACAAAATATCAATGTATTTGATTTTTATTCATTAAAGAAAGAACCTGAATTAACTGGTGATGTGATTGTGGATGCTTTGGCTACTTACGACCCATCATCAAACTTGCCTGTTGTTACTATGGCAATGAACGCTGACGGTGCCGAAAGATGGAGCAAGATTACTGGAGCTAATTTAAACAAGAGAATTGCAATTGTACTTGACGATAGAGTTTACTCTGCTCCAAATGTACAATCAAAAATTTCTGGTGGTAATTCACAAATTTCTGGTATGGGTAGCCCCGAAGAAGCAAGATTATTGGAAATCGTATTAAAAGCAGGTGCATTAAAAGCTCCAGTGGAAATTATCGAAGAAAGAATAGTTGGTCCATCACTCGGTGAAGACTCAATCCGCAATGGTATAACCGCAAGTTTAATAGCAGTGATTTTAGTTGTGCTTTATATGGCAATGTATTATTCAACTGGTGGTATTTATGCCGACATCGCAGTTGTATTAAACATTACATTAATATTAGGCATTTTAGCTTCACTTGGCGGAACTTTAAGTTTACCCGGTATAGCTGGTATTATCTTAACGCTCGGTATGGCGGTGGATGCCAACGTGCTAATTTACGAAAGAATTCGAGAAGAGTTGCACAAAGGACGCAGCTTCAAGTCAGCTCTAGACGAAGGTTTTAGTAAGGCATTAAGCGCCATCTTGGACTCCAACATTACTACATTTATCACTGGTTTGATTTTATTTTACTTAGGAAGCGGTCCTATCCAAGGTTTTGCATTAACTTTGATGATTGGTATTTTGATGACTTTGTTTACAGCGATATTAATTACAAGAGCATTGATAGATATTACTTTAAATTCAGGTAAGGAAACAATTAGCTTTGGCGAAAAGAAAATTAAAACAATTAAATAAGGAAAGAAATATATGCAATTATTCGATAAAACAAATATAGACTTCGTATCAAAACGTAAACTTTTCATTAATATCTCGGGATTAGTATTAATCTTGGGTGTTCTTGTTGCTTTTATTTTCCCACCCGAATTTGGTATTGATTATACTGGTGGTTCGGAAGTAGCTGTGGAATTCAACAAAGATATTCACACAGATGAATTAAGAAATATTATTTCAAATGCTGGATTAAAAAATGCCGAAATTAAATCCTTCGGCGAAGATAAACAATATTTAATCCGTGTTAAAGAACTCGGTGAAGTTCAAATAAAAATTGAAAAAGCTTTAAGTAAAATTACAGACAATTCATTCACAATTCTGAAGGTAGATAAAATTGGAGCAAAAATTGGCGGTGAAATGCGTATGCAAGCCTTTCTTGCTATTATCTTAGCAATCGTAGCAATGCTTATTTATATTGGCTTCCGCTTTGAGTTTGCGTTCGGTTTGGGTGCTATGATTGCATTGGTTCACGATGTTTTTATAGTCATCACATTCATTATGGTATTCAATGCATTAGGGATAATGGACTTGGAAATTAATCAATCCTTGCTCGCTGCATTACTGACCGTAGTAGGTTATTCTGTGAATGATACCGTGATTGTGTTCGACCGCGTTCGTGAAAATCGTGAGTTACACAAAGGTATGAACTTTATTAAATTGATTAATTTAAGTATCAACGAAACACTCAGTAGAACCGTAAATACAGTTATGACGGTGGTTATCACTTTGGTTGTATTGTTGATATTTGGTGGTCCAGTTCTTATGGGATTTGCCTTCACTTTATTAGTAGGTATCTTAGTTGGAACATATTCATCAGTTTATATTGCAAGTAATTTCGTAATTTGGTATTTTGAGACAATCAAAAAACAAGATTTAGAAACGGGCTGGGCTAACGATAAAAATAAAGTTAAAACAGCATAATTAAAAATTTCATAATTTAATTATTCCAAAATGGAAAATACAAATATTAAATACGAAATATTAGATAATTCTCGGGGCATAGCTTTAGTTTATGCTCCCGAGAAACTTATCGGTGGACGCGAGGCATTTGACTTTGCTTCTATCACTAACCTCCAATCTGAAATAAACATTCATTTAGAATTCGCTCTACAGCAACTAATTCTTGACCTAAGCAAAGTAATTGCTTTGAATAGCAGTGGGTTGGGCTCATTGGTAGCTCTTCACCGTGAATTAAATGCTAAAAGTATTGCTTTTGCAATATTCAATCCATCTGCAAAAGTTCAAGAAATCTTGAAAATCACTCGATTAGACCAAGTTTTTCAAATTGTAGATAATATCAATAACCTATAATAATATTATTTTCAATATTATTTTCAAAGAATTGCAACAGCTATATGGAGGCTGTCTCATAATTCAGCTTTGCTGTCATTCTCACGCAAGTGGGAATCAATTGCCCACGAATTTATTTGTGGGGTTTGCGGTCTGGTAGTCATTGCGAGACCCGACCTGCCAAGTGCTTTACGTCATTGCGAGGATTACCGACTTGTCGAGGCGACTAAGCAATCTTATTTCTCGTAGGTAACAGGCATGCCTGTTACCTACAAAATTCCCCTTCTGTGATCCCGACAGGTCGGGACAAGAAGGGATATAGGGTGAGGAAAAATTCATTATCTATTCTTTATATCTTTTTTTGATAAAGCATATACTTTTTGTATAATTCTCCGTGCATACTTTTCTGTAGTGCATTGTTCATTTCTTCGTTGATTGATAAAATCCAAGAGGCTTCGCCTTTGTCGTACCCGTGCTCTAATCCGCGATTTGCTACTTCCCAATAAAGCACCGCATCTGCTCCTGTCTTGCGATATTCTTCGAAAACCCCGAGAGTTATAACCCGCAAAGTATCAATTTTCTTCTTTTTGGTGAATAAATGATAAGCTGCACCCAACAAACTTCCGCCCTTATTATAAATCAATGCTTGATTAATATCCGGCAACGCCAATGCAAATCCTGCAACTTTACCATCAACTTTTGCTATTAGCACCAAATATGGATCGGCTATCTGCACAAAATCCTCTGCTAATACATCAAATTCGGCTTCGGTAGCCTTAACAAAACCCCAATTTTTCTCCCAAGCTGAATTGTAAATATCTTTTATTAGCTGAATGTCTTCTCGTAATTTTTTCTTGTCCTTAAAACTCAAATTTTCAATTGTAATTTTATGTCTTTTGCGAATTACTTCTTGCAGTCTGTTCAATTTATCGCTCGCATAAGTTGCATTAACAAGTTTCCACGCATACAATAGCATTTCCTCGTGAAATCCATAATCTTTGATTAAATGAATATAATATTCGGGATTATATTTCATTAATATTACTGGTGGTTGGTCGAAACCTTCGATAAGCAAACCAACTTCATCATTCATACTCAAATCCACTGGTCCACGCATTTCGTCCATTCCTCGCTCTTTTAGCCAATTAGCAGCTGTATCAAATAATAATTTTGCAACTTGCTGATTATCGATTGATTCAAAAAATCCGAAAAATCCAACTTTGTCATTATGAGTTTGATTATGATTATGATTAATTATTGCAGCTATTCTTCCAACAATGTCTTTGCCTTCGTAAGCTAAAAATTCTTGCATCAGTGCGTGTTGAAAAAATGGATTTTTTTCGCGACTTAGAACTTTTTTTCTATCTGCAATTATCGGAGGCACAAAATTTGGATCTTCCTTGTAAAAATTCCATTGAGATTTGATAAATTTCATGCGTTCGCAATCTTTTTTTACTTCTCTTATTTCAATATTCATTACTTTTTACCCTAAATTATGTTAAAAATTTGTAAATTAATAGTTCGGAAAAAACAAAATTAAACTTTTTTTCATAAAAATCAAAAAAAAGTGCACCCTCGATGTTATATTTTCGCTTTTCAATTGTTATAGTATTATAGGAAAATGCAAAAATGAAAAAAGTTTTGGAAAAAGTAAAAAAAGTAATGTTGATTTTAGCTGTTTTTAGCAGCCTGATTTCTTGTAACTTATGCCCGAATAGCCCGTCAAATGAGAATCCGGGAAATATTGCATATTTTACTTTTCAAACTAAGGCAAATTCTTCTGTAATTTTTAAATATAATTTTAACGATTTTAATCTTTCAGAAATTTCTGAAAATTCCCAAAATTTTTCTCGTCCTGCCCAAAATGGCGATATTTCTGTGACAAAAATGAACGAAAAATTAACAGAATTGTATTTAGGAAATGTAAATTCTAAAAATTTCATAAAAATTGAAAGTGAAAATTCACTTTATACAATTAATAAACCTGTGATTTCTCCAAAAAGCAATAAAGTTGCTTTTGGTGGAGGAACAAATCAACTATATTTGTGGGTAAATGACCCAATTTCCAATTCAATTTATATAGAAAAAGTTTCTTCGGCATTTTACGATAACTCAATTCCTACTTTTGCTAATGATGGAAAATATTTAGTATTCATCGAGAAAGTTGATGAAACAGGTATTAGAATTAAAGCAGTCGCAACGGAATCGATTGATAATATAATTTATACAAAAGAGTTTTTTGGACATTTTCCAATTACAAATGGAATTAATCAATTATCAATTTCTGATAATAATAAAGTTCTGTTTGTCTCCACAGATGGAACTGATTCGTATTTGAATATTGTGGATTTAGCAAATTCTAATACAGAGCAAATTAAGCTTAATTCATCGCTTGGAGCAACGAATGCTAAAATTTCTCCTGATGGGAATTATGCATTATTAATTTCTTTAGATGGGAATTTATGGGGTTTGCCCTTGCAAAATTCGGAGAGAAAGTTTTTCCAAATTTCAAATAATGAAAACTGTGAATCTTATATTGATTTTGATTGGAATAAGGGTAGCAATAAAATTATTGGATTCCGAAAAAGTTGCAATGATGCCAATAGTGGAATGGCGGGATATTTGCTTAATTTGAAATTATCAGTCGATAATATTGAATTAGAAAGTGAAATTTATTTGTGCAATGATATTCTAACGGGATTTTGGGGATATTGATGAGAAGTTTTTCTGATTATAATGAATTTGATTTATTTGAAGAATTCTTGTTGGACAATAACAAGAAGAAGCAGATTTATACAGAAATTTATAATCGCTTCTCATCAAAAATTTATAATTATTGCCTTAAAATACTTAAAAATCGTTTAGATGCAAATGATGCTTTTAGCGAAACATTTGTTAAGTTTTATGAAATCACTAAAACTGATGTAAATGGTGGCTTACTTAAAAGCTATTTATACAGAGCAGCACATAATAATTGTGTGAATATTATTAAAAGAAGAACATTAACCCAAGAAATTCCAGAAGATGCCTCCGATTTTAACGAAGACGCTGACAATCTTGGAACTTTCGAAATAGTTGAAAATGCCTTAGATACTTTGCCATTCTATCAAAAAGAATTATTTATTTTGAGATACTATCAAGGATTAGGATACGATGAAATTTCAAAAATTACAATGACTGATGCATCAATTATCAGAACCAGAATTCATCGGATTATTCAAAAACTACAAAAATTATTAAAACCACATTTTGAAGATTATAAAAGAGAAAATATATGAAAAACGAAAATTTAATTTATGACTTTATTGATGGGCAATTGCCTTCCGACAAGAGTTCTACTCTTTTCGAGACCCTTTACTTTGACGAAGAATCTCGCAAAAGTTTTACTCAATCGGTGCAAATGCTATTAAACATCAATCAGCAAAATCAAAACGTGCCTGTGCCGGTGGGTTTGACTGCCTCAATCTTTAATCAAGTTGGCATTCCGCTTCCCAAACGTAGATTTGCTACTGTATTCGGTGAGTTTTTCCAATCGCGGGCTGTTCGCTTTGCCACTGGGATAGTAGTGGCAATTCTATTGCTCCTCACAGGCTTCTACACTGCTGACGTTCTTAATCTAAACACTTCTGGCAACATTGATGTGGAATTGCGTGCAGATGACTCTAAATCAGTTAATCCTACTCGTCAGGTGGGTGCAATTGCTTATGAGAACAATTCAGATAATTCCAGCTTGTCCAATAGCCAGTCGGTTGCGGATAATCACTTTGCTTCAAGTAATTTTGCTAATAGTTCAAGCTTTGCAAGTTATAGCTCAAATATTTTTTCGAATCATAAGCATTTGACTAATTTATCCCAATTTGCATTATTGCAAAATCAAATTATGATGTATTATGATAATCAATACCGCAATCAATTTAATAGACTCTTAGCGGCAAATTCTATGCAAAGTTCCACGAGTGATAATATTAATTCGGACAATAGCAATTTTGCTTTGCAAGATAATGATGATAATGAAAATGAGTCAATGAATGATTTAAAACAAATTGATTTTTCAGAAAATGGCGGATTAACTAATTCAAGAAATCATAATCCCGAAAGAAAATCTTTGATAAATAATTCACAGAATAATTCGCAAAATAAAATGCAATTTACTATCGCACAAGAACGACCTGCTAAAAATTATAAAGCAGAATTATTATTTACTAAATTAACAAACTCCTCATCGGCTCCGATTGCTGGCACAAATACTTTATATACCTTCGATTTATCAGTAAATTACTTTGTGAATAAAAATAATGCATTGGGATTTACATTGGGAAGTGATAATTTCCCACAAGAATTCTCTCGTATTATTTCGGGCAAGGAATATACTCAAATACAAAATCCGCAATTATATTATCTTGGTTTGAATTATTCTTACAAGTTTTCAGATTGGTTCTCGCAATCGTATTTATTGCCTTATGTTGATATTATGGCAGGTGCAACCAAGATTGGACCTATGCTAAGAGCCCAGTTAGGATTAAATATTCCGATTTTTGCTCGGCTTCAGGCAAATATTGGAGTTGGAAATTCGCTTTTGGTCTATAATGCGGAAGATATTGTTTATTTCTCAAATAAAGTTAATTTTATTTATGGGGTTAGTTTGAAGTTTTGAAAGTGATTAAATATATTATCTTTTTACTACTTGCAGTTTTCCTGAAAAGTTGCGAATGCCCTCCAAATTTAGACACAGACAAAGACTTTGTACCTGAGTTTTTTTCGTTAGTGAATTTTATGAATATTAATGGAGACAATTCAAGTTGCGATATTTATACTTCAAATTTAAAAGTATTTAGCAACTGTAAAAGTTTGGATACTACTAACCGCAAATTTGAAAAATTCCCTTCGGGCTTGAATAATTTTCGAATTCAAAGTGGGAATAATATTTTACTAAACACTATCCTTTCCACCAAGCAAAATAAGTATTATTCTCTTATTTTTTATAAAAAAGCATCGTATTTGGATTATTTGCTGATAGAAGAAGAAATTGATTTATCATTGAATAGTTCATTTTTGCGATTTGCAAATTTTTCGGAAAATCAAAGTTTAAAAATTACAATTAAGTCTAATCAAATTCAAAATATTGAAATATTATTGACTATAAATACCGCATCTTTGCCGTTAGTTTTTCCAAGTAAAAGTATAAATATCGAGATTGCAAATGCTGCGACAGGCGAAATAATTCAGCAAATTTCCGAACACACCATTTTTAGTAATGGTATTGAATATTGTATGATTGTTGGAGATAAAATTTCAAATAAAGTGATATTCAGCAAAGCAAATTTTTAGGAATAATATATGAGAAAGATGATGGTTACTCTATTTCATTTTTTCCTTGTCATTCCCGTGCAAACGAGAATCCATA
>DYPF01000118.1 GCA_020720105.1 Chloroherpeton thalassium | reverse complement strand
AAATCAGGCAAAAGAATATTTCAAAAGGAGGTTTTCAATTTGCGGTATCACGCTTTTTAGGCGAAACATTAAAGCAAATAGAAGCAATGCCCGAAAATACATTTGACGAAATAGTAAACAAATATGTGGAAATGAACATTGCACACCCTTTTATGGAAGGTAATGGTAGAAGTACCAGAATATGGTTGGATTTAATACTTAAAAAACGCCTCAAAAAATGCGTTGATTGGAGTAAAATTAGCAAGCAAGACTATATGAATGCAATGAAAACAAGTCCTACAGATAGCAATACTCTTAAGACAATTTTGAAAAATGCACTAACTAAAAAAATAAATGATCGCGAAATGTTTCTAAAAGGGATAGACTACTCCTATTATTATGAAGAAAACGATTAAAAAATAATTAGCATAAAACCCAACGAATAGAGAGCCAAGTGAGTTAGAGTAACCGAACTTATCAGAAAAAGAGCGACATAAATTATTTATTATGCTTTAATTAATTTCTTTTGCTAAATACTAAGGAATATTAAGAAAATAAAAAATGAAACGAACAAATTTGTTGTAACTTTTTAGTCATTCATTTTGTATCGTGGAATTGATATAATGAACTTAGTGCCAACATTTTCTTTGGAAATTACATGGATTTCGGCATCTAACATTTGCGAATACTTCTTTACTATAGATAATCCAACACCGCTACCATAAAATGTGCTTGCATTCGAAGCTCGATAAAGTGGCTCGAATATTAATGGTAATTCATTGTTTGGTATGCCAATGCCAAAGTCCTCGACTGATATAATCACGGAATTTGTCGTGATTGTCAGGTTAGTAATTACTTCACTATCGGTATCGGAGTACTGGCAGGCATTACTTAATAGCACTCTCATAACAGCCTGAATCAATAACTTGTCACTATTCAACACAAAGTATTCTAACGACTTAGAGAAGTATAGCTTATGTCTGTATTCATCTTGCACCCGTATTTCTTCGATTACATCTCCGATTACATTAACTAATTCAAAATCTTCTGTTCTGGTACTGAACTTAACATCTTTTGCGGAAATTAAATGAACATTTTCCATTGAATTAATTAGTTTTTCTATGGAATTTTCCATTCTATCGAAAATTCCTGAAACTTGGGATTTATCATCAAAATGATTGATTACTCTAAGTAAATCAATTGAGGTACGGAGAACCGTTAGTGGATCCCTAAATTCAAATGTAAGAATATTTAAGAATTTGTCTTTCATCTCGCGAACAGTTTTCTCATTCGATAGAAGCACTCTTAATTCTTCCTTTGTGGTCAGCAATTGCTCTTCTGCACTTTTTCTTTCAGCAATTTCGATATGCATAGTATCGATTGTTTCCTGAAGTGCTGTTGTTCTAGTGATTAATTGTTCTTCTAAATTTTGGATGACGTTTGCAAAACTCAATTGCATCTTCTTACTATCACTAACATCAACAAAAGTAATTGCAAGGAAATCATCATTCATTTTTTCCGTATGAATTTGATACCACTTATCCGGATCAGTAAAATTTCTTTCGTAATTGAAAGTAAGAGAAGTTGAATTTATTCTTATAATGAGTGCCATATCCTTTTTGAATTCGGGATAGTCGCTAAATAATTTTGAAACTCTTTTATTTGAAATTACATCTATTGGGATATTATATAATTCAGAGAAATACTGGTTAGCAAATACAACTTCCAAATCTACAACTTGTTGGTAGCTATCATAAATAATCCGGTTTATTAATATTGCAAAAGGTAATTTATCAAAAACATCTAATACAACATTTCCTCCAATATCATCAGAATCATTAAATGCAGGAAACCTCTGCAAAACTTTGATTATTTGTTCAGTAGTATTTATCATCTTCAATTTTTTGCGATCAAAATTATTTTATATACTTAAAGAACAATCAATAATAATGCCAAAAATATTAGATGATATTGATATTACTTAAAAGGATTTGCACCAATAATATTTCAATAAGTAATGTTGTAAATTACCATCTTTCCCGTTAATTGAGTGGAAAATTTTGTGCATATTTTCTGTGACTTTGATTCTCCGCTAAAAAATTGAATGAGTTAAGGAATTATTTGTCTATGAAGTTTAAATTTACCCTAAATTAATAGGAAATTAAATTACAGCAGTTTAGACACTTATCTAATCAATTTAAAAAAAAAGCGTAAAATTTTTCAAAAATTCTTAAGATTTACCAAAAACGACTCGATAAAAACTCTCAAATTTAAGAAAAATGGAAATATTTTTAAAAAAAATTATAAAAATATACTAGATTAACTAAAAATTTCGTAAATTTGTATTTTGAAAATCTACAAAGTTTTCAAATTAATAAATATTATAGGATTTTTTATGAAATTGTACGTAGGGAACATCCCAAATAGCGTAACCGAAGAAGAATTAGCTTCAAAATTTAAAGAATTTGGGGAAACTCAATCATTAAGAATAATTACCGACAGAGAAACAGGTAGATCTCGTGGATTTGGTTTTGTTGAAATGAGTGATGAAGCTGCAAACAAAGCAATTCAGGAATTAAATGATACTGAATATATGGGTAGAAAGCTAAATGTTAGCGAAGCCCAAGAAATGAGGCCTAAGGATAATTTTAATCGCAGAAGAAATTATTAAAAAAGTGCTGAAAAATGTGATACTATAATAATATCACATTTCATATTTTATAAACCTGATTAATTTTGATAAATTTATCAGGTTTTTTTTATTCTAAAAATCATATCTATTTTTTTCAAAATCTTCAACAAGAAATTGATAAAGCTCGTAAAGAAATGGCTCATAGCGGAGGCTGTATCATAAGTCCAAAATATTTCAATATTGTCATTCCCATGCAAACGGGAATCCACTACTATAGAGGATTTATTGATTCCCACTTTCGTGGGAATTACTGCAAATCTGACTTATGAGACAACCTCAATATACAACTAAGTATTTAGAAAATCATCAAGGATTTCTATGTACTTTTCATTATGTCCATCTATCATAGTAGATTTTGTTAATGAAATTAATCTTATGCTATCTGTATGAATGAATTTCCTAAAATACTTTAATTTGTTTTTTGTTTTCTTACTAACAAGTGTGTATTGTTCATAGAATATCTCTTGCAATTCCACTTGATGCACTTTGGGGCGAATACGTTTATTCAACCATAATCTATTTAGAAAAAATCTAATCCATTCCATACCCAGTCGGCTGGCTTTGGAAGTATGACTCTGGGCTCCATAATCTACTATTACACAAGTATATCCCAACGCTAAATACATTAAAAAGTTAGCATCTAATCCAAGTATAATTTCCTCGTAAGCACTTGCTTCGCAATGGCTTGACTGAATTCTAACAAAGCTGAGTTCTTTCTTGTCAAAAAAATGTAAATCCTTGAGGGCTTCTATTCCTGTAGTGAGATTTATAAAGTATTTTGTTTCCATAAGAATTAAATTAGTTTGATTCACAAATAAATATGTTTTTTTCGTCTAATTAAAGTATGCAAATTAATCAAAATTACACTAATAAGATAATAATTCTTCCTGAATTTATTGCTAATCAGATTGCCGCTGGCGAAGTTGTTCAACGTCCAGAGTCAGTTGTGAAAGAATTAGTGGAAAACTCACTCGATGCAGGTGCTACCGAAATTACTGTGATTATCCAAGATGGTGGGAAGAAGCTGATTAGTGTTTTTGATAATGGGCAAGGAATGAGCCGCGATGATATAATGCTTTCTATCCGCAGACACGCAACTTCTAAGATAAAAACTCAAGAAGATTTAGAAAAAATTCTTACTTTCGGGTTCCGTGGTGAAGCTTTAGCGTCAATTTCTTCAGTTGCTGATATTGAAATTCGTTCAAAAAGTCAAAATGAAGAATTTGGATGGAAATTAATTTCAGAACCGCTTAAAGAACCAAACATCGAACCAATGAATTTGTCACAAGGGACGCAGATTTTTGTTCGTAATCTATTCTATAATGTTCCAGCTCGCAAAAAGTTTATGAAATCCAAACTTACAGAGATTCGCCATACCAGCGATACTTTGATGAGGTTTGCATTAATTCATAATGATAAAAGAATTACATTTTATAGTGATGATAATTTGATTTTTGATGTTCATCCAACCGATTGGAAAAGTCGGACAATTCAGTTATTAGGAAATTCATTCCAAGCAGGATTTATGGATTTGTTTTATCAAAATGAACTTATGAAAGTTGAAGGATTTATTGCTTTACCAGAGTTGGCTCGTCCTTCCACTTCAGGTCAGTTTTTGTTTGTCAATCGCCGTCCAATTGAAGCAAGAAATCTTTCCTATGCTATTTTTTCTGCTTATGATAATTTGCTCGAAAAAAATCATAAACCTGTATATTTGATAAATCTAACAATTGATCCCGAAAAAATTGATGTGAATATTCATCCACAGAAAAATGAAGTAAAGTTTGATAATGAAAATTATGTTTATAATACTTTACGTAAATCTATTGTTCAAACATTAGAAAAGTATAATTTAACAAATAAATTAGATGTTGAAAATAATAGTATTCAACAGCCTTTTGTTAGATATAAAGATGAAAAAGGCGACTATCTATTGGTAAATCAAGTAACAGGTGAAGTATTTGCTGATAAACCAAATGTAGAAAATTTTCCGAATAGCAACCAATCCCAACCAAATCGAACTGATTATTCTAACTTTGATAAAGGAAATAATTCATATCAAAATAAAAATTTCAATAATTACGAAAATAATAAAAATTATCAAACTTATTTATCACAACAAAGTCAATCACAATTTTCTCCACAAGCATATCAGAACTTGATTAAACCCGATATTAGCCAATCTTTTGCTTCTAATGAAAATAATTTAACCGATAAAACAAATTTATTCACAGAAAATAATACTGCTAAAATTCAACAAAGTGATGAGCTATTTGCTCAATTAGAAAATGCAGAATATTGGCAGATTTTTAATAAATATATAATTGTACATTTGCGAGATAGAATCTTGCTTGTAGACCAACATAATGCCCACGAAAGAGTAATTTTTGAGAAAAAATTAGAAAATGTAAAGTATCATTTAAGTAAAGATTTACTTTTTGAGAATTCGTTTGAACTTAACCCAAGCGAAATAGTTGTAGTGCAGGAAATTGCCGATGAAATCCGTGAAGTTGGTTTTCAATTTGAAATTATTCAACCAAATAAAATTGTTGTTAAATCTATTCCCGAAGATATTGAATTGGGCAAAGAAGAATATATATTTAAGAAAATCATAGAAGAATACCAATCAAAATATAAAGTATCTCAAATAATTGGTAGGGAAAAAGTGATTGCAACTATGAGTTGCAAGGCTGCAATTAAAACAGGTGAGCCACTTTCGCACGAAAAAATGAAGCATTTAGTAATTGACTTATTTAAATGCCAAAATCCATATAATTGCCCTCACGGTAGACCAATTGTATTAGATTTGGGCATATTAAATTTGGATAGACAATTCGGACGTAGCTCGTAATAACTTAATAATTCTTAATTTTGCATAAACAATAGGAACACAATGAAAATTCTTTCTTTTTTTATCGTATTTTTTATTTCAGTAAGTTCTAATTTGATAGCTGAAATACCAAGTTATTTGATTCCAGGTGAGCAATTTGAGTTTAAACATACTTGCTCCCATTACAAGAACCAAGTGAAATTGCAAAATGTACAATCAGTACTTCAAAAAAGATCTTATGATGTGATAAGTTATTCGATTTTTATGGATTGGACAAATCCATTAAGTAGAACTATTTCAACTGGAGATGCAAGATATTACTGGGGATATAATAAGGTTAAACTTGTGATTGATACAGTTAAAACTCAATCAATAGTTTTTGATGCAATGGATATTTTAATTGATTCCGTTATTGATGTTACCACTAAACAAAAAATTGAAGTTATTCAAATTCAGGATATTTTTAATGTGAAATTTCCTAATTATAAGTTCAAAGGCGATACTGCTGAAATACAGATATTTTACTCGTATGTAGGCAAAAACAACAGAGGATTTTATTTAATAGATTCTGGCTTATATGTTGGGCAAGGTGCACCACCAAAACGCGACTCTATTTTTACTTTAGAAAGATTAGCCTATACAATGAGCGAACCAGAAGATGCTCGTTATTGGGTGCCTTGTAATGATTCTCCTTACGATAAAGCTTATGTTGAAATGAAAGTAAGCGTGCCAATAGGATATAATGTTGCTTCGAATGGTCTATTAGCTGAACAATTTAATGAGCACCAAAGTAGTATATTCACATTCAAATCGCAATATCCAATGACTACTTACTTGATGGTTGCAAATGCGTCAAAATTTGATTTCCAAACTGCTCATTATAATAGAGTGAGCGATACTACTATTAGAGTGCCGATTGAATATTATGTTTGGAAAGATGATTGGACAAGCGATACAACAGATGGCGGTGCATATAATGCTGAATATTCATTTAGAAATGTACCAAAAATGATGGAAGCATACTCTAAACTCTATGGAGAATATCCTTACGAAAAATATGGAATGGTTGTAATTCAGCCATTTTACTTCGGCGGAATGGAGCATCAAACGCTTTCATCAATAAATAGAAGTTGGTTGCGTGGATGGTCGGAAACAGGTATAGCACACGAGCTTGCCCATCAATGGCTTGGTGATTTGATTACTTGTGCCACTTGGTTTGATATTTGGATTAATGAAGGCGGCGCTACTTGGAGCGAGGCTATTTGGGTTGCGTCCTATACAAATAAGGATACATATTATGCTTATATGAATAATGTAATAAGTAAATATTATAATAATCCTGTTTTACATAATTTTTCAATTTACGGACAACCAACAAATAGTATTTTTTCTAATCCAATTTATTTATTAGAATATAATAAAGCCAGTTGGGTTTATAATATGTTGCGTGAATTTCTTGGTGATGATGTGTTTTTCCCTGCTCTGCGTGCAATGTTAGATAATTATAAATTTACAAGCATAGAAACTGTTGATTTTATGAATTTCTTCAAGGAAAATGTTCCAAGTGATTTAATTGACTATGATGCTTTTTTTGAGCAATGGATAATCAAAGCAGGACATCCAATTTTTGAAGTACAAACTTCGACTTATGATATTGGTGATAAATTTGAAATTAAAATTGATATTAAACAAGTTCAAGAAGGAACAAATATTCCCGAAGTTTTCGTAACGCCTATTGAGTTTTTGGTTTATAGAGGTTCAATTCTTGATCCAAAAGTATTAAAAATGGATAAACGAGAGCAAGAATTTTCTTTTGAATTGGACTATCGTCCCGATTCAATTAAGGTAAATACTAATAAATTGATATGTTCGGTAAATTCCAATTTAATGTCGATAAATTCAAATGAAAATAACAGCTTAAATTCAGCATATCCAAATCCGATTAAACTTGGTGGAATAATTAACTTTGCCTTTAACAATATTACAACTGGTATAGCTAACATTGAAGTAGTTGATATATTGGGAAATGTCTATTTTTCAAAAACTGAACCAAATTTACAAAATAGTAATTACTTTTTCCAATTAGAAACATCTAATTACCCTAAAGGAAATTACTTTGTCAAATTTAATCAGAATGGCTCGACACTAATATTGAAATTTGTAGTAGTTGAATGATAGTGGAGTGAAGTAGAAACTACGGAAGCTCAAATCGGTCCTATTTTTTGGCATTTCTATAGTTATTTTACATAAATCAATTTAAAGAACATATATTATTTTGTAGGGAAGGGTTTCAAACCATTCCCTACGTAAAATTTCACGAATAAATTTTGAATTTATTGGACGAAAGTGAAAGATTATTCATCGCTTTTGTAGGGAACAGGCATGCCTGTTCCCCACGTTCCCTATATCGCTGTTCCCTACGTAATTATCAATAATCAAAATTTTATCATTTGGATTTTCAATTGATATTATTTTCATCATCATTCCAATTTAAAGGATTATTCACGATGTAATGTCGAATATTATATAATGAATTTTCATCACGAATTATATGGTCGTGATATGATTTTTGCCATCCGAAATTCATTGAAAATTTATGAAGCATTTTGGATACTGCAGATTTATACGACCCAATAATAATTGGTAAATATTGATATTGTCGTCTTTGTAGGGAACAGGCATGCCTGTTCCCTACGTTCCCTATATCGCTATTCCCTACGTAATTATCAATAATCAAAATACCATGTATATGGTTGGGCATTATTA
>DYPF01000421.1 GCA_020720105.1 Chloroherpeton thalassium | reverse complement strand
TGAAAAAAGTCCAGATTAATGAATAGGAAAATGAATTGTATTATTTGCCAAAGACTTTAAAATAAGATTCTGTAAAATAAATCTGAAACTTGAATTCTCTTATTATTTTTATGTAAAATTACCACTATTTAAAAATTTAACTAATTTTGAATTATTTAAAATTTTTGTTTTTTTGATTTTTGATTTATTTGATTTAAAAATAATATTAAATGTTAATTTTTATATAAAAACCAAATATATTGAATTTAAATTCGGTTAAATTTAGTTTTTATTTTGTTAACTTGATAACTCATAACTCTGCTGGTTCTCCTCCAGTTCCAGAAGCAATATAATAAATTTGAATCCCAGTTGCTGCAATAAAGAACACAACATAAATTATCCCAAGCATCCAGCCAAACTTGGCGTCCATCACAAATTTTCTGTAGATGCCTATGATAAAGCTAAGTATTAAGTTCAGCAGGGACATCCCGATTACCAGGAGGTCAAGAAGGCATTCTTTGGGTGTTTAGAATATCGTAAATGCCTGAGCTAAATTGAATAATAGAATGAAAAAAAGAATAAATAGATGGTACGTCCACGGGTAATTGTTAGCTTAAGCATAGACAGTCCGAATCCAACTAATAATCCAAATAGCTATCCTGCATAGCTTCCAGTGATGCCCATTTATGCATATCCTACCTCAGAATATAATATATTGAATAGACCTTCTTTTGCTAATGCGATAGTTGTCAAGGCATCCGGCAATGCGTTACCAATTCCAAGGATCGTTAATCCCATGTAGGTATTGTTAAGTTTAAAAACAACGATAAAAGCATTCAGTAAGTCAATAAGCAAAGTGGTAGCGATGTAAGTCCAGATCAAGCCCCAGACAATGCCAATACTTGTGATCAGCCAGAAATATTTTGGGATCTGAGTAACTGGGGCCTTTTGCTAAGTGAAATAGAAGGCTAGGGATAGCATTATGGATGCAGGAAGTCCAATATACAGCCAATAAATACAATTCACGTTGAATGCCCAAAATGCAAAGAGAATTCCACCAAACGGCCAAATTATCACATATTTTTTGTTATAGGACTCATCTTCGCATGGGGGCATTGTCAATTTTCGAATCATTTCAAAAGGGTATAACATTAAGAATTCGAATTTTTGTAGAAAACTTAGGTTTGCAAAGGTATTAGCTCTTTCCACTCTGGTCTCAAGACGCTTTTTCATTTTCTAGATAAAGGCTCCTGTAAGTTTAAGTTTTTTGACTGCAGATTGAAGTTTCTAAGCCAGCTTTAAGCTAGGACCAAGTTTTTTCTTTGGCAATTCGACAGTTTATTCAGTTTTTTCTTATGGTTCAGATGGCAACAAACTTTGAACTTCTTCTGCTTGCTTTTGCTTCTTATCTTCAGCTCTATCTTAGAAATATACAATCACTACTAATGCTAAATATTCGAGAAGGAAAATTATCGAGGTTACCTATTTAAAATTTGTAATCATAAGAAGCAAATAGAAAATACCACTGTAAGCTTGCCATAAATAGCGAACGCAATAG
>DYPF01000117.1 GCA_020720105.1 Chloroherpeton thalassium | reverse complement strand
CCTTGATCACCAGTTCCACCAGTTTTACCAGTTCCACCAGTTCCACCAGTTGCACCGGAAATACCGGTACCTCCTGTATATCCAGGTAGACCAATACCTCCTGTACCACCAGTATTTCCAGTTATACCAAATTTGTAAATAGAAATATCTGACATAGTATATAATTAAACCTTAGTTAATTGTAGCATTAGAAATAGATTTATATAACCGAATTTTGTCGAATGAATCAGAAAGTAGTATTTCACTATTATAGTTTCGGTTTTTTTCATTTCGTATTTCTCGAATTATGCGGTTATAACATTTTTCAGCATCTATGTAATTAGTGTAAGTAAATATAATATTTTCAATTAAATTTTGATTAAAAATTTTCTTATGTGTTGTTACATATTTTTGCATTTTTATTTATAATTTGATATAGATATTAATAACTAGAGAGGTTTACCTCCTTATTCCTCTCTAAAAAATCAAGGTTACATTAAATTAACGTTTAATGTAACCTTTTTATTAGTTATTTAATATATATATTATTATATAATATGCGGTTCATAGGGAATCGCAATCGTAATTTAAAAAAAGGAGGATCAATATGAAAGTTACGATTACGTCGAAAGACGTGTATTCAGCAATTGGAACTTCAGTTCTTATTGCAGTGCCGATGGGAGTAATGTATACTTCCATCGGTGGGGTACTAGGCATGTGGGTAGTTTTTACCCACCTAGTAATCCTCGCCACCATTGGGAAATGGTTCATTTCCCAAAAACAGACTGTCGAAGAAAACGACCGTCTGATAATTGTTGCAGCTGAGGTCTTTACGACTCAATCTGCGATTTATAACGTCCGCAGTACGGCAGACGAAAAAGTAGTGATTGCAAAAGAATCACTCGATCGTCTATCCGCTACACTGCGGACAGAAATCTTAGGGCTGGTGGCAAAAGAAGCCACCAGCCAAGCCCAGGCATTAAAACCTGGGAGTGCGAAGATTCAAATATAATTAAATCTTCGCAAAAATGTGAAACATATAATAAAATATGTTTCACATTTTATTTTTATTTAATAACTAATCCATCAACAATATCATCTTTAATAACTTCAATATTTGATGATTTAAATGAAATTTCATTTGGTAATGTTGATAACCGAGATAATCCCTTTTTGAAATGGTTACCATCTTTATCAACATCAACGTAATGTATTGTGTGGATTTTACCATCTTTTGATTTTTGTAATGCCATAGCAGATTTAATATCACCAGATCTGGTTTTGACTACTCGAACATCGTCCGATTCAGTTATATTTAATCCAACTTTAGATAATAATTCCCGTTCTTGTCTATGCGATGTAGAAATCAATAAATCAGAATCATCTAATAAAATGTGTGTTTCAACAATTGGTTTGCGATTTATCTTTTTTTGTTTAAACAAAACTGTATCTGACAATGTAGATACCCCAGAACCACACATTGGTGCAACATCAGTTGCACTAGAACCACCTTCAATGTTAGCATTTTCATTTAATTTTTTAGATTCGTTAATTATTCTACGAATCTTAGACATCTGATAAAACTGATTAAATTGTCCACCAATCATACTATTTCCCAAATTTTTTAAAGAAGTCAACATCAAATTTGACAGTTTTAAGATATGGAGTAATTTTCTTTTCAATATTGCTTTGAATATTACTCATAGACATTCCCGTTGATAAATCATCAAATGGATATTTCGAAACAACTGCTAATGCACAAAAATAATCAAATGTTGAAAATAAGCTATAAAATACAGTTATCTTCAATGAACTTAATACTTTCATCATTAACTTAGCTGGAGCATCATTATCAATTTTAAAATCAACAATCGCTTTAAATATATCATTAATAGATGTATATTTTTCTAAAATATTAACAAGATCTTTAATTTCAGATTTTAATGTAGTATTAATTGTATTATATGTATTCTCTAAAGCTAATTTATGAACATTACCAAGATGAAACCTATAAAAGAAATATGAACATAATATTAATAATAATTCTTTTTGTTTAGGAACAATATTTAATTTAATAGCTTTAAGTAAAAGATAATACATATATTGAATTAAGTCAGAATGCAATGAGGTATCTTTCTTAATTTCAGAAACATTAGTTAAAACAGCAGATCTAATATAATGAAAATAAACAGCGTAAAAACAACTATCGATGGATGAAGTTATACCTGTTTCTGGATCAATATCTAATTCAACAACATCTAATCCAATACCCCATAATTTAGAACCATTAAAAAAACATCCTCCAAATATACCACGTTTAGTTTGTGAAAAATGCTTCATTAAATATATAAGTTTTCGATTATATATTTCATTAACGGCAGTTTTTGCTGGAGTATCATTTAGTTTAGTAATAAATAGAGATAAATCATTATATAATTGTTTATAAATTTCAGGATATGTTGTTGGAGTTATAAGTATTGCCTTTTTCTCTGGAGATAAAATTGGATTATCAACATCTGTTGTGTTAAAATATCGAATTGCTGATAGTGATTTAATATTTATATCTTTCATATTATTCTCGATACCGGTCTGGATTGTAAATATTTAATGAATCTGAAGTTACTTGATTTCGTTCAATATTGTATTCTTCCAATTCATATGATAATAATTTCATAATGTAATCAATCTTTGGTGCTAAAAATTTATTATTTAATGCCCTCGTATTAAAGTTATACATAGAAGGCAAGTTATTAACTAATAAAATTATTGGATGCAAATATTGTTCTTGATAATAATCTTGGCAAAATTGAATAGGATTATAGTTCCATTTAGATGAAGTGAATGTCAATGTCTCAGAAAAATATATTAATCCTTTTTTATTTTTAAAAAACACGTTTGAATGTGGACTTTTAGAAAATTCAATAAACACTTGTCTTGCATTTAATGATAGATTTTTATCTAATGAATTTATTTTGGTTGCCATAATTTATTTTTTAATATTTAATATAGATATATTAATGTATATGATTTTATTACATACATTATTTTATTAAACTCAACTCAACTAAAATAGGAGAAATATCTTGGATATCATTAAAAGTAGACCTTTACACAATGTTATAACTACCACTGTTGGACTGCTGAAAATGCAGATGATGGAAGGAGTGACAAACGATGTTGCAATTCCATATTGGAGAGGTGCGCCAGGAATTGGGAAGACGGCTTTATGCCAACAATTCATTACAAAATTCGATATGAATCTATTGGAGACCCATTTTGGACAAACTCCAATCGAAGAAGTATCTGGCCTTCCAAATTTTCAAGATATTAACGTTAACGGTTCAATCGTTAAGGGTACTATTTGGACGTTACCAGAAGTGCTGACTCAGTTATATCAAATTGCAGCAAATGGAAAACCAACAGTTTGGTTATTAGATGATTTTCATCTAGCACCACCATCAATGATGGCTCTTGGATTTGAAATGTTTACAAAATTCAAATTGCGAGGAATGGCACTTCCAAAGAATGTTGCATTTTTATTAGCTGGTAATATGTCAGCTAAAGCTGGCAGTAAAAAAAATTTATTATCAGCAGTTGCAAATAGATGTGTTATTTTACCAATTCACGCAGATTTCCAACAATGGAAAACAGAATTTGCAATTCCAAATAATATAAACAGTAAAGTTATTACCTTTTTATCAAATAGTAAATATAATGCATTTTTCCAAGAAGAAGAAGAATTAGATCACCCATGGGCATCTGCCCGATCTTGGACAAAATTTGCAAATCTATTGACAATGATGGAAGAATTTGTACCAGATCTATCACATATGGATATTCTATATTATGGAGCTGGACATGTTGGTGAAACTGCAGCATCTGAATTTGCAACATATCATAAAGTATATTCACAAGTTGAATCAGACAAAATATTTGATAAAAAAATTGAAATTATTATACCAAATGATTTTTCTGGTCAATATATATTCGCATTGGCAAATGTTAACGAATTCATCAACAGATTCAAAAATGGAAAAACTGAAATAAAAGGCGAATTAACTGAAATTATGACAAATATCATAATTGGACTTGCTGAAAAGAATGCAGCAATTGCAGTTACAACGTTAAAAGAACTAATTTTGTTAGAAAATACCCTAAAATTGAAAAACATTTTTACTAGAATTAAATCATCTATTGCAATACTTAATCCAGCGATAAATGAGAAATTAGAACAAGATATCCAAAAGTTATAAAATGGATGGATTTGAATTACTATAAATTATACTAATTCAAATCCATCAATTCTTTATTAAAGGAGTAAAATGACAGCAAAAGAAAAGTTAGAGACGGCAATTCTCAAAATTATGGTTTCAAATAACATGAGATTATTTGGATGTTTAATATATAATTTTGAAATACGAATTATAGACGATTCAGATATATTGAAAAAAATTAAAGAAGATCCAAATTATAAAAATAATCAATTATTAACTGCAAATGTTACAATTGAAAATAAAAAACCAATAATTACAATATATGAATCATTTATTAATGACCATGAAATCCCAGAATTAATTTTCGTATTATTACATGAAATATTTCATGTTTTAGACAAACATGTCATACAAAATAAAAATTATGTCAATGATATTGCATTTGCGTTTGCTACAGATCATATTATAAATTCAAATTTAATAAAAGATATTAAATCGCATTATTTGCAAAATGTATCACAACCATATGATACATTTATAATTCCAGAATTAAGCAATAGTAAAACCCACACTACTGTTGCAGCAGTATATAATTACTTAGTTGAAAATATGTCTAATATACACAAAACTAATTTAAATGGAGATATTGATTTAATTTCAATGAGAATCAATAATACCAATTATCAATTAGTAACAGACGTAATTAAATCTGAACAAAAAACAAATGATGAATCAGAAGAAATTGTAAATAATTTACAAGCTGAAGTAAGATCAATAATAAATAATTCAAATGAATTAATAAAAGGAGATATTGATGGATCCGCAATATCGAATTTAATTAAACAAATAATAGAAATAAAAGTCCCTTGGACATATCTTTTAGATAAATCGATATGCCAAAAAATAATTCCTGATGATTCAAATAAAAGTTGGAAAGCTATTAAAAAACGTCAATTCACACTTGGATTAATGTATCCATCAGACGATGAACTTGAAAAACCATCACAATTAATAATCTGTGAAGATCAATCAGGCAGTGTATCAAATGATGATTTGAAAAAATTTTCTTCTGTTTTATTACAATCGATTAAATATTTTGATGAAGTCAGAATCATTAGACATGATACTAAAGTTCAACGAGATATAACATATGAATGTAATTCAGTTACTGAAGAGCAATTATTATTTGAAACTATTGGTCGTGGTGGAACCAGTCATAAATTGGTATTTGATAGAATAGAAGAAGCATTTGAAAATGATGTTGATATAAGTTTAGTTATTTTACTAACTGATTTTGAATCAAACATAACCCAAATTTGGAAACATTATACTTGGACAAAAAACATACCTGTTACTGTGATATGTAACAATGTGATAAATATCCCACCAGAAATCGATAAACACCCAATATTTATTAAATAAAAAAAATTAAAGAAGTAATTCGTTATGAATTACTTCTTTATATTTTTTATTACATTGTTTTCGAATTCCATGCCACCTTCTGATTTGGTATAGTAGTTCCAGATTTAATAATCTGTTGTGGGTGAGAAACAACTTGGTCTTTCGGTTGAATTATTGGCTTTTTTAATGTAGATTGACCAGCAGCACTAATCAATCGATGATGCATAGTTAATTGAGCTTCATATAAAATTCGTGATATTGATTTCATAATTTTTTATTTCGACGAGATTTAATAGTATGTAATAATAATAATGGATATATATTATCTTTAATATCAATATAATTCGGCTTAATTGATTTTTTATTTAATGAATTATTAAATCTTAGAACTTCGAGTATCATATTATGCATAGTTAATCTAGTAAAAATGAGGTAGGCCTTATTGGCCTACCTCATTAAATATAATTATTAATATTATGCAACTAATGAATCAGAAAGTTCATGAAGGAGTTGGAATACAGCACCTTCGGTAAAAGATTTCATATTTTCATAAGTCTCATGAATGTCGGCACCAATAAAGTTCTCAAGATTCGCAGCAATATGATTCTTCAATTCTTGTGGAAATGAATCATATACAGAAGCAGCTTCAAGAATCTGAGCTTCGTTGGTTTGAACAAGGTTTTGCATATTTTCATCTTCGAGAAGTACAGTTAAAAGTTTCATAAAATCTCCTAAAATTTGTTTAATTAAAATTAATAAGTTAATACAATTAATTAATTTGAGCGTTTAGCCATTGCTCGTTTAGCCATAAGTCCCGCTCCAAGCAATCCAGCACCAGCAACATATGGATGGTCATATGCAGCACGAGTAACTGCAGTTTTAGCATCGACTAAAGCATCACCGATGCTATTGCCGACACGTTTAATTTTATTTCCGAATGATGGTGAAATCTTATCTTCAATAGTATTGCCTACGTCTCTAACTTTGCGTTTAATAGAAGTAGCAGCATCAGAAATATTACGATCAGCAATTGTTTTTGTTTTTGCAATATCCTTATCAAGATTAGAACTAAAATCTTTAGCTGCTCGTTCACCTTCTTTTAAACGAGATTCAATATGTTTTCCAACTTTAGTTGCTGCATCGGCAATCGTCATATCACCAATATCACTTGATGTTCCTTCTAGTGCCGCTGATAATTTGGAATTAATTGATGTTACATCTATAGATTCTTCAATAACAGATGAATCTTTCATATTTGAAATCATTGATTCTTGAATCAATGTATTAATATCGATATGCGCCATAATGCAAGAATCCTTTAAATAATATTAGCTTGAGCGTTTAGCCATTGCTCGTTTAGCCATAAGTCCAGCACCAAGCAATCCAGTTCCAGCTCCAGCGGCTCCTGCAACATATGGATGGTCAGATGCAGCGCGAGTAACTGCAGTTTTTGCATCAGTTAAAGCATCACCAATAGTAGCACCAGCTCGTCTAAGTTTATTTCCAACTGATGGTGCATTCCGAGCTTCAATATCATTAATTGAATCTCTAACTCCACGTTTAATAGAAGTTGCTGCATCAGAAACACCACGACCAGCAGATGTTGCTGTTTTTGTAGCACGATTAGCGACATCAGAACCAAAATCTTTAACTGCGCCTACACCCTTTTTGAAACCAGATGTAACACCTTTCCCAACTTTAGATGCCGCATCAGAAATCGAATCACCAACATCACTTAATGTTCCTTCTAATGCTGCTGATAATTTGGAATTAATTGATGTTACATCTATAGATTCTTCAATAACAGATGAATCTTTCATATTTGAACTCATTGATTCTTGAATCAATTTATTAATATCAATATGTGCCATAATATAAATATCCTTTTAGTAAAATGCAAATGATTATTTTGAACGATTAGCCATTGCTCGTTTAGCCATAAGTCCAGCTCCAAGTAATCCAGCTCCAGCACCAGCTGCTCCGGCAACATATGGATGGTCAGATGCAGCACGAGTAACTACAGTTTTGGCATCAGTTAAAGCGTCACCGATGCCAGCACCTGCTCGTCTGAGTTTATTTCCAATTGATGGTGAAGCCATACCTTCAATCGAATTACCTATTTGTCTAACTCCACGTTTAGTAAAAGTTGCTGCATCAGAAACACCACGACCAGCAGATGTTGCTGTTTTTGTAGCACGATTAGCGACATCAGAACCAAAATCTTTAACTGCGCCTACACCCTTTTTGAAACCAGATGTAACACCTTTCCCAACTTTAGATGCCGCATCAGAAATCGAATCACCAACATCACTTAATGTTCCTTCTAATGCTGCTGATAATTTGGAATTAATTGATGTTACATCTATAGATTCTTCAATAACAGATGAATCTTTCATATTTGAACTCATTGATTCTTGAATCAATTTATTAATATCAATATGTGCCATAATATAAATATCCTTTTAGTAAAATGCAAATGATTATTTTGAACGATTAGCCATTGCTCGTTTAGCCATAAGTCCAGCTCCAAGTAATCCAGCTCCAGCACCAGCTGCTCCGGCAACATATGGATGGTCAGATGCAGCACGAGTAACTACAGTTTTGGCATCAGTTAAAGCGTCACCGATGCCAGCACCTGCTCGTCTGAGTTTATTTCCAATTGATGGTGAAGCCATACCTTCAATCGAATTACCTATTTGTCTAACTCCACGTTTAGTAAAAGTTGCTGCATCAGAAACACCACGACCAGCAGATGTTGCTGTTTTTGTAGCACG
>DYPF01000116.1 GCA_020720105.1 Chloroherpeton thalassium | reverse complement strand
ATTTATTGAAAATCATTTTTCATTATTTATATTAAAATTTATTGCAAAGTTTATGCCAACAGCAAAAGGAATTATAGCATGCTTTTCAATCAATTCAGGAATTTCAGTATAAAACTGGTCATAAAGTTCCTCGAATATTTTTTCCCTTCTGTAAGTGTAAAGAACATCTCCCGAGATTACTATACCTTTAATCAGCTTTGGGACACTTTTAGGGTCGAAATCCAAGCTTATTCCCGATGATAAAACAATTACCGGATAGTAGTTAGTATCATCATAATTTATTCCGCTATGCCTTATGTCATTTAAAATTGAAGAACTTACATATTCAATCCAAGTAATATGGGAAGAAGTCATACCGCCACCAACAGATAAAAAACTACGATACCTTTGTGTGAAGTCACCAAATTCAAGCCCAATCAATATTGGCGTATCTTGGAAAGTCATATTTTCGATATGCTCCCGCCATTTATTACTTCCCTTTGCGGTTTCTTTATCGAATTTGTCCGAAAGTGCATATTCAACTTTTATAACTTTTGCGAATACTCTATAACTTTCTGACCACCGAAACTGCAAAGCTACATAATAAGATTGTTTGTATTTAGGCTCATCTTGCACACCACCGATAACTGATTGGTAAGTATCCATAAATCCATTATCAATAAACGGAAAATACGAACCAACACCTGCAATAAAATTTAAATCTAATTTATTTTGAGAAAGAACGTTTCCAAAAGGCAAAATAACAAAAAAAACAGATAAAACAAAATATTTCTGAAAAAATAATTTGAAATAGTTAAAATATATTAATTTGCAAACCATTTTATTAGTGTAATAATTGTTGATTTTAGCTCGGGGCGTGGTACTACAACATCAATAAAACCTGTTTCTACAACAGATTCAGTCCTTTGGAAACCGGGAGGAAGTTTTTTTCTGATAGTTTGTTCGATAACTCTCGGACCAGCAAATCCAATCAGAGCACCGGGCTCTGCAATATTAACATCTCCGAGCATAGCATAGGAAGCAGTAACGCCACCAGTAGTTGGATCTGTAAGTAATGAAATGTAAGGAACTCCATTATTCTTAAGCTCTGCAAGAATTGCTGAAGTTTTGGGCATTTGCATCAATGATAAAGCAGCTTCCTGCATACGAGCACCGCCCGAAGCAGACACAAGAATAAATGGAATCTTGTAATTTAAAGCATCTTTGGCAGCACGATAAATTTTCTCGCCAACCACAGAACCCATACTTCCACCAATAAAATTGAAATTCATAACTGCAAGTGAAACTTTACTTCCTCCAATTTTGGCAGTTCCGGTTGTAATTGCATCATTCAATTTTGTTTTGGAATATGCGTCTTTCAGACGAACAGGATAATCCTTAGTATCAGAAAAGTTAAGTGGATCGGTAGATCTAATTTTCGTATAAGTTTCGTCGAAAGTGCCTTCGTCAGTTAGAATATTTATATAATCAAACCCACTAATTCTAAAATGATGATTACATTTGTAGCAAACATAATAGTTATCCTCAAGTTGCTTTTTGTAAATTACTTCACTACAAGATGGGCATTTTGTCCAGAGACCATCAGGCATATATGCGGGGCGAGATTCTTCAATATTCTTCTTATTTCTTACAAACCAAGACATAATTACTCTATATTTAATTTAATACAATATTTATTTGGGAATTACTAATTTGCAAATAATTTGGATTTTTTAATTCAATTAATGCAAATTAACAATAACACACTAATAAGTATTAACGAATTCGTAAATGGATTAGTGAAAATTGCAATAATTTAAAATAAGTTAAAAAGTAAAAATTTTCGTCTAAATCTTTGATAATTTAATTTAATACCAATTATTAGAATAATTTTATGTATTTTTAAGTTTTTGTAAAATTAAATTAATAAGAAATTAACAAAAATCACTCTTTTTTATTGATTTTGAGAAAATTATATGATTTGGAAATTTCCACGCGAAAGTATATTAAAGAAAAATGCACTTTTTGTGCAGAGCATAATTGACGAAAGGTCTATTCAAATTACTTTTGATGTATTGAGTAACCCAGAGAGTCTTAGGAATGAAATCAGAACCAAAATCCTATACCGACCTCAGTTTTTATTAGCGGGCTATAACGATTCCTCGTCTCAAAACCAAGTATTTGTTTTTGGAAAAGAGGAAGTTGATTTTTTACAGAGTTTGAATGTAGATCAGCAAATTACTGCTTTCAGCAATATATTTGATAAGCAAGTTGCTTGTATTATCATAAGTAATTCATTGGTTTTTCCTGATTATATATTAGAATTACTAAATAATAGAAATGTTGCATTATTAAGTACAGACAAAGATATTTCAGTTGTTTTTGATGTACTTACAAGTTACTTCAACGACCAGTTTTCTCCACAAATGGTTGTTCATGGCACCTTAGTTGATGTTTATGGAGTTGGCATATTATTGTATGGCAAAAGTTCAATTGGCAAAAGTGAAGTTGCTTTGGATTTAGTTGAACGTGGTCATAGATTAGTTGCTGATGATACTGTAATGCTCACAAATAATGCAGATGCTACGATAATGGGCACCAGTACTCGTATTGCAAAACATTTTATGGAAATTCGTGGAATTGGTGTAATTGATGTACGCTCTATGTTCGGAATTAAAGCAGTTCGGTTTCAAAAGCGAATGGAAATTGTAATAGAATTGGTAGAGTACGATCCAAACGAAGAATATACTCGTACTGGTTTGGAACAATCATTTGCCGAAATAATGGGAGTACGGATGGATTATATTAAATTACCTGTTTATCATGGCAAAAATGTTACAGTAATCGCTGAAGCAATTGCATTAAATTACTTGCTTAGAACTTATGGTTATAATCCTGCAAAAATAATGTCTGACTATTTGCATTCTGTTTTGCAAAATGAACCAATACACGAAGATAAATTTTCCAATCAACGTTTGGTAAATTACTTCCAAGGTGATCGAGAATAATAATAAGATTTTTATATAAAAAAGACAATAATTAATAACTAAAAATAAAATTTATGAGAAAGCTTTTATATCTGCTACTTCCGATTTTCTTTATAATCAGCACTTTCGGTTGGTCAGCTTCTAATATTGTAAAGTTCAAAACAAGTGTTTCCAAAGCACAAGTAAAAGCAAATGAGAAATTTGCTGTAAAAGTAAATATAACAGTCGACCCAACGCACTACACTTACTCTTTCCAAGAGCAAATTGGTCCTGATGGAATTGGTCCCACTCGCTCTGAAATATCTGTTGAACCCACATCTTTAGCAAAAATTAGTGGAAAAATTCAGTACCCAACAACAAAATCCAAGTATGACGAAGGATTTTTGATGGATATTAAATACTACAAAGGAAGTTTTGCAATAGAAATTCCTTTAGAAGCAAAAAAAGATATTGACTTCAGCAAAGATAAATTAGAATTAGTATTTGTATTCCAATTTTGCGATTCTGTAAGTTGCTTGCCACCAGATTTCTACAAAGCAATAGTAACTCCAACTATTTACACAAGCAAGTTCGTGGAATTATTGCAGCAAAACACCGAAGAAACTGCCATCGATTCTTCGAGCATAACTCCAAATGTTAATCAATTAGAAAATAATGATAAATTACAGCAAGCCGAGGCAACCGCTGCACCAGTTATTTCTAAATCTCAAAGTGAAATTGAGGCAAAGAAAGATGAAGGAATAATGTCATTTATTTGGTTTGCAATGTCAGCAGGTGCATTAGCATTGCTTACTCCTTGCGTTTTCCCAATGGTGCCCATCACAGTTTCTTTCTTTACCAAAAGAGCAGAAAAAGAAGGTGGCAAGGCTTGGCGAGATTCATTTACTTATGCTTTTGGTATAATTTTTACATTTACAGCATTAGGATTTTTATTAGCAATATTATTTGGAGCAACTGGAATTCGTGATTTTGCTGCAAATGGCTGGGTGAATTTATTCATTGCTGCAATATTTGTGGTTTTCGCATTTAATTTATTTGGTGCTTTCGAAATTCAATTGCCTACTGGTTTTTTGAACTTTTTAAACACGAAAAGTGGGCAATCATCAGGCTTTATAAGTGTATTATTAATGTCCTTAACATTTTCTTTAACATCATTTACATGTACTGTTCCTTTTGTTGGTTCAGCATTAATATCGGCAAGTGGTGGCGAATGGTTTTATCCAATAATCGGAATGTTAGCATTTTCGGCAGTATTTGCTGCTCCATTTTTCTTGCTTGCATTATTTCCATCATTCCTAAAGAAAATGCCTCGCGGCGGTGGCTGGATGAATAATGTGAAAGTAGTTATGGGATTTTTGGAAATCGCAGCTTCTATGAAATTCATTAGCAATGCAGATTTAGTTTGGGCTTGGGGAATTTTACCTAAAGATTTATTTATTGCAATTTGGATGGGTATTTCATTATTAGTAGGTTTTTACTTAATTGGAATATTCCGTTTTCCTCACGATACAGAAGTAGAAACAGTTGGATCATCTCGTGCAATGATTTCTTTATTATTCTTCTCAATAGGATTTTACTTGTTAGTAGGATTGTTTGGCAAACCTTTAGGTGAATTAGACGCATTCTTGCCTCCGTCTGAATATAATGAAATTATGGGAGCATCGGTTGGAGGAGCAATTTCTACAGGAATTGCAAATTCAACATCCAAAAGCGAAAGCAATGAAGCTCTTTGGCTTGACAATTATGAAGCAGCAAAGATAAAAGCAAAGGAATCTGGCAAAAATATATTTATTGATTTTACTGGATTTACTTGCACTAATTGCCGCTGGATGGAGCAAAACTTCTTCAAACGCAAGGAAGTATTAGAGGCTTTAGATAATTATGTATTGGTTAGATTATATACCGATAGATTAGTTGAACCTTATATTTCCAATAAAAAGATTCAAGAAATTCAATTCGGCAGTATTGAATTACCTTTGTACGTAATTATTACACCCGAAGGAAAACTGATACAAACAGAGACCTTTACTCGTGATTTCGAAGAGTTTCTGAAATTTGTTAAACTTGGTTTTAAGAATAATAGTTAATTTTTTGTTAATTTTGTAAAAATAAATTTTAACAATCATCAAACAAAATTTCAAATAAATAAACAAAAGGTAAAATGACAACATTTTCATTATTATTGGCAATCGCTATCTTGAGTTATCTAATTGGCTCAATTCCTTGGGGAGTAATTATTAGCAAATCATTCTTTGGATTTGATATTAGAACCAAAGGTAGTGGAAATATGGGGAGCACAAACGCATTCCGCATTCTCGGAGTTAAATGGGGAATAATAGTTCAGTTACTCGACATCTCCAAAGGTGTAGCTGTAGTATTATTAGCTGGATTAATAGGTGAGGGTTTATCATTCCCGAATGCAACTGGATTCGAAGATTTGACAATAATAAAATTCAGTGCCGGAATAATTGCAATTTTTGGGCATATATTTACCGTTTTTGCTGGATTCAAAGGTGGCAAAGGAATCAATACAGCAGTTGGTTTATTTTTACTAATTTCTCCTATTGAGCTAAGCATTGCTTTATTAGTTTTTGTACTTTCATTAATTCTATCGGGTTATGTATCATTAGGCTCTATACTTGCGAGTTTGTCGATGCCAACTTCGATGTTTGTTAGGCATAATATTTTGGGAGTTAATATGCCAAGTTATACCTTCTTAATTTATGCTGATATTTTTATTGCTGTTTTAGTTATTTACACTCATCGTGCTAATATCAAAAGATTATTACAAGGAACAGAAAATCATTTTGCAAAATTGCAATTAATTAAAATTGGTTTTTTGATGCCCAAGAATCGTGAAAACAAGTAAAGATGCTTCAGATAAATCCATTTCATAAGATTGTAAAAGATAACACAATTGCTATTATTGGTGCAGGAAGTTGGGGCAGCGCAATTGCCCAAGTCCTTACTGATAATGGCAAAGATGTATTGATTTGGGCTTACGAAAAGGAAGTGACATTCGAAATAAACAAATTTCACTCCAATCTGTCTTTCCTCAAAAATGTGAAATTAAATTCAAATATATACGCAACGAATAATTTAGATGAAGCTTTCGATAAACATCAAGTTATTATATCAGCAATTCCCACTCAATTTATCCGAAGAACATTAAGCAAGTATCAAGGAAAATTTAATGATAAATATATCATTAATATTTCCAAAGGTATCGAACAAAGCAGCCTGCAAAGAATAAGTTGCATTTATCGAGATTTGGGCTTACCTGATGACAATTACGCCATTTTGACTGGTCCAAGTCATGCCGAGGAAGTATCTCGCAGGATTCCCACTACAGTTGTAGCTTCGTCCGAAGATGTAGAGTATACAAGTTTTATTCAAGAAATTTTTTCAAATGATAATTTTCGGGTTTATTCTTCAAACGATACTATTGGCTGTGAATTAGGCGGTGCTTTAAAGAATATAATTGCTATTGCATCAGGAATTATAGATGGATTGCAATTAGGCGACAATACCAAAGCAGCACTAATTACACGTGGTTTAGCAGAAATTAACAGATTGTCTATCACTCTGGGTGCTAATCCGCAAACTTTATCAGGTTTGGCGGGGCTTGGCGATTTGTATGTAACTTGCTCAAGTAAGCATAGCCGAAACCGCAAAGTAGGCGAATTGATTGGGCGAGGTCAGAGTTTGGAGGATATTCAAAAAGCAACATCAATGGTTGCAGAAGGAGTTGCTACAACTAAAGCGGCGTTTATGTTATCTGAGAAGCATCAAGTAGAAATGCCAATTATTCATAAAACATACCAAATTCTATTTGAAAATCTCGACCCGCTCACTGCAATTAAGCAATTAATGACCCGAACATCAAAAAATGAATGGTGGTAAGATTTCTGATAATGCCTTGCCGCTCATGGTCATTGTCTTAGTGCATCGGCTTGCCATAAGGTCCGTATTGATAACGATATACTGTTCTTGCCATCCTAATCAATCTTGAAAGATTTTTATATTTTGTATTTTTAAATATGATAAGATCCTGTAAAACTTGCGACATTTTCGTGAAATGCTTATCTAAAGTCCATGCTTCAAGATTGAATTTGATTGCCAATGTTGCAATCATTGCATCTTGAATATGTTTGTATCAACCAAAATCATATCAAACTCTGCTCTCGAAGATTCTGGATATAGTCTTCCTCTGTCTCAATTTCATTAGCTAAACCAATTTTCCAAGGAATTGGTTTAAACCTTCGAGTATAAATTCATCTGAATCAATTTTGGTATGTAACTCAATCATAAAGATCCTATTTTTATTGAAATCTATACGAAACTATGAAAGAAATATTTGATTTGCTGATAACCGCTTACTGCCAAGGTGTTAGCCCAAGATACTTCTCCCACAGCGGATCTATGCTCGTAAATCTCTCCCGACAAGTCGGGATTTCCGCTTCGCTCCAACCCGTCATACAGTCGTATTTCCTCACGCCCCTTGCACTAAGGAAAGTTGAAGTGTGGTCGGCTCAAATTGCTTTCCAAGTCTCGCTTCTTGCCGATATAGTTTTGATTATATGAGATGTTATTAATAAACATCACCTCTATTGTCAATATCATAAATACTTAATACGTCGTTTTCTTTATCAATAATGAATATAATTCGAATTTTACCTATTCTTAATCTTTTATAAGGTACCCATTGACCTTTCAATGATTTGATATCTAATGATTTAATTGGGATTACACCTAATTCAGTTATTTGATTTCTAAGAAAATTAATCTTTTCTTTAATTTTGACTTTTGTTTTTTCATCAATCTTTTCTAAAAACTTTATTGAAGAATGACTTAACTCAATTCTCATTATCGAACCATTCGGTATAATCAACGGTACTTTGTGGTAGAGGTTTTTCACCCAATCGGGAGATTATTTTATTCATTTCATTATCAGATACCATTGGTATAAGAGAATTGTATAAGTTAAATCTTTCAGCTTTTAAAGCTTCTTGCACAGATTCTTGAACAATTTTCCTTAATACTTCGGTATCTATTTGTATATTTCTCATAACAACTCCTCATTTTTCACATTCAGACGAATATTTTTCAATTTATTTTGTGGTGAGATGGCTGCTTAAACAATAGAGGATATAATCTTTTGAATCGCTACTCAGAATTATCCACTTGAAATAATAGAATATCAGAAAAAAGAGGCTGTCTCATAAGTCCAAAATATTTCAAAATTGTCATTCCCGTGCAAACGGGAATCCACTACTATAGAGGATTTATGGATTCCCACTTTCGTGGGAATGACTGCAAATCTGACTTATGAGACAGCCTCATTAGCATATTTAAATATTATTACAATATTATTACAATATTATCTTGGTTGACCTTGTTGTGGGGGTG
>DYPF01000115.1 GCA_020720105.1 Chloroherpeton thalassium | reverse complement strand
CTCTGCCCAATAATTTCCCTCTCACCGAGAGGGAATATAACATAAATTTTCTTCCGGTAGGGAAGGGTTTCAAACCCTTACTTACGTAAAATTTCACGAATAAAAATTGTATTTATTGGATGAATGGGAAATTAATTTATCGCTTTCTTTAAATTTCTCTAAATCAAAGCCAAACTCTCTAGCGAAAACCTTATTTATTACTTCTTGCTGTGGCGTGATTTGTGCTTTTGTTGAGCAAAAAGCAAACTTGTCTTTGTGCTGGTAAATGGTTCAAAAGTAAGCTGTGGCAAAGAAACAACTGCTCTAACTTTGAAATACTTGTAAATAAAAAGTCTGATATATTTATTTTCTGTCGTATCAAATACACTTTCAGGCAAAACCACCCCAAAAGGCTAGTTTTTATTTTGTAGAGTTTTTATTTCTACAAAAATAAGAAAAAATAATAATTATAGACAATATATTTTTTAACATTATAAGTAATATGTGTTTATTTATCAGAGCCTCTCCACTTCGGCTTTGGGCAGAGCAAGATCTGCCCCTACAGAGAATAGGAATGTTGTAGGGAAAAGATATAATAAAAAACCTTCCGAAGATTTGGAGCCTTCGGAAGGTTGTAGCGATTTATTCTTTTATCATTTTTATTACTTCAATTCTTGTACCAAAATCAATTAGAAGATTATAATAACCTTTTGATAAATTACTTGCATCAACTTCAATTGCATTGTTAGTAATAATAATATTGTGTAGTTGAATATTATTACCAAGAATATCAACTGCAGTAATATTATAAACAGGTTCGTTAGCATTTATCACGATAAATTTATCGAAAACTGGGTTTGGATAGATAGGGTAATTGTCCGAATGAATGTATTTCACCGAATTGACCCCAGTTTGGAAATTCCAAATAGTAGACCATTCCGATTGATAATCATTAATCTTAACGCTAACGCGCCAGAAATATATTTTTTCGTAATCAGCCTGAAATTCGTATTGATTAGAAGTTAAATCATCTTGACTAATAATTAAATCATTGAAATCAATATCACTTGCAATTTGAAGGAAATAAGAATCTGCCTCGTCTATCACGCTCCACTCAACAGTAATTGGCGGCACTAAATTAATTGAATTATCTGCTGGTCTTAATAAAGTTGGTCGGATACTACTTGTTTCAAAGTCCCAAGGTTCGCACCATTCCGAGAAGCCTAAATCATTGCTTGCTCTAACACGCCAATAATATTTTTCGTTGAATGCAAATCCATCGGCAGTATAGGAAGTTGTTTGAATAGAATCAACACTAAGAATCAAATCGTTGAAAGTGGCATCGCGAGCGATTTGCAAGAAATATTGATTAGCACCTTCTTGTGGAAACCATAGGAATTGAATTTCAGAAGGAAGATTTTTGCTGTGATTATCAGGAAAACGCAAAATAGGTTGATTAATCATAGTTGTAAATTTGAAAACATCAGACCAATAGCCCAAAGTTGGAGTTTGATTAATGCGAACTTTCCAATAATAAGATTTAAAACCTTGCAGATTAGTAAGATTGAGATTATAAACATTAATTAAAGTGTCAATCACATTTTGCTCGAAGTTCTCATCTAAACCGACAACTATTTGATAATTATTAAAGTTATCTTGTTTAGCAAATGATAGATTGGGAGATGTAGAAATATTGTGAGCATCATTGCTTGGAGATAGAAGCACAACAGGTGCAGCCAAAACAGTAAAGTTCCAAATAGGTGAAAAATCACTTTCGCCTTCGTCGCTACCAGTTTTAACACGCCAATAATATTTAGTAATATAATCTAAAGTATCAGCTAAATATTCTTGTTTTTGAGTTTTAACTTCAATTGAATCAGAAAAGTCTTTATTTTTGGAATATTGAAGTAGATAATAAGTTGAGTTTTCAACTTTGCCCCATTTAAATGTTGGATCGAACACAATATTCAAAGTATCATTAGGAGGGAAAACTAATTCAGGAGCACCGAAAGTAGTTTTGAACATCCAAGCGTCAGTCCAATCACTAACACTAAATTTGTTCTTTGCCTTAACTTGCCAATAATATGTAATGTCTGAAGACAATTCGATAGAGGTTAATGTTGAATCTTTTAATGAATCAGCAAAGAAAACAATATTAGAGAAATTTGCATCAGTTGCTAATCGGAATTCGTAATATTCTGCATTAGGAACAGAGTGCCACAAATAAATAGGATTAACGCTAACACCAGTGGAATTTCTTTCAGGTGCAATTAAAATAGGAGCATTAAGTTTGGTGGAAAATGTAAATGTCTCCGACCAATTACTGTACGAGCCAAAAGTTTTAGACCGCACTCGCCAATAATAAATTTTATTAAAGTCTAATGTATCAGTTAAATAATAAGATGAATCAGCTTGAACAACATATTCGTTTAAGTAAGCAAAGTTCTCAACTTCCGAAATTTGCATTTCGTATAATTCGGCTTTGGGTTTGGTATTCCAAATTAAAGTTGGATTAAGTTCAATACCTTTTGCTTGATTTACAGGATAAATACCATCAGGCGAGTCCATTGTATAAGGGTCATAATATCTATTCAAAACGTTTGAACCCAAATACATAGTACCTTCGGGCGAAAATGCCATATTCATTGTTGGATTTGAAGTTACACTTGTATTTATAGAGTCCCAATCAAATCCACTATTAGTTGAAGTCCAAATACCATAAGCAGTAAATAAGTCATTACGAGCAAATCCTGCAACCGCATATATTTTTCCATTTGGAGATGCAGCTACCTTCGCAACATACAAATTATTTTGGCTTAAGAAGTTGAGCGAATTGTAAGTCCAATTCTGTCCATAATCTTGCGAACGATATAAACCATCACTTGTAGCAGCAAAAATGAAGTTTGAATTATCCAAATCAAAATCTTTCAGATATGTTGTGGCAGAGCCGGGGTCAGTAGTTTTTGTCCAAGCACTACCATTATTTGTAGAGCGATATATCGATTCTCCAAATTTTCCAAAAATATTGCCATTAGTTGCAATTTTTAATTTATCACATCTGGAATCAGTAGATGGATATGCAGATTGTGTTAAATTAGCTCCACCATCAGTAGATACAAACAATTTTTCAACTGGTGGAGGTGGTTCTGAAGGTGGATCTGGGATAGATTGAAATTCAGTTGAAATCATCATAAAGCCATTATAATGAGCAATTGAAACGACTGTAGTGTCAGTCAATCTAGTTGATTGTGTCCAAGTAATACCATCGGTAGAAGTAAATAATCCATTTTGCAAACCAACAACATAGGTATTAGAATTAGTAAAAACAGCTGCATTAAGTGTTTTGTTTGGAAGATTAGTTATCTGCCAAGTGCGACCATTATCATTTGAAAAATATGTTGAACCATTTGCATATTGTGATAATACAATATTATTTTTTGGAGCAAAAACTTGAATATTTACACCAGTTTTTATTATTCCCAAAGGTACCCAATTTCTACCATCATTTGTTGAAACAAATGGAGTTTCTGCAGTACCTACAGCATATATTCTGTTATTGCTTGATTTAGCAAAAGCACTTACGCCAATCATCGGCTGAAATGGAGTTCTCCAAGTCATATATACACTTGCGTCCCAATATTGAATACCACCATTACGAGTGCCGATAAGCTCTTCGCTACTACCTGTAATAATAACGCAAGTTGTGTTCATATCATTAATACTTAAAGTATCCTTCTGACCCCATGAAAGTCCTTCAGTTGGCGAAACATAAATTCCTTTGCCATTTGTTGCTGCAAATATATCTCCTACAGAATTCTTAGCAAACTTATGGATGAATAAATTTCCTAACCCCGAGTTGCTTCTTTTCCAAGTTTTTAGAGTATCGCGAGAAACAAATACACCAGCACCATAAGTGCCAACAACGATTTTGCCATTTCGAGAAGTTTCAATAGCACTAATTGCACGATATGGCAAATATAAATTTGACTGAATCCAATTTGCACCATCATTAGTGGAATAAAAAATGCCCTGCCCATAAGTTCCTGCAATCATCATTCCATTTGGAAACTCTTTTATTGCAGTTACATTAAGCGTTTTCAAACCATTATTTACAGCACTCCAAGTATTTGCACCATCATTTGAACGGAAAATGCCTCCAGTCATTGTGGTTACATAAATTTTTCCAGTTTGTGTTACTGTAATATCTTGTATAAGTAAATTAGTTAAACCATTATTTTTTGCAAGAAAAGTGCTTCCTTGGTCAGTGGATTTCATAATTCCCTTGCCCCAAACACCGATATAAACATAATTGTTTAAATCTACTGCAATTACTTGACCATTCTCTCCAGTAGGGAATGGAATTTGCCCAAAATAATCTTGAGAGAAAATTGTGCTACTCATTAGAAGCAAACACATTGATAGAATTAGTGAAGTAAAGTATTTTTTCATTTTGTTCCTTATATTTTTAAAATTAATATTTTTCTATTTAAACCTAATTTATCATTGTTAAACAAATCATACATTATAATTGTTACAAAAAATATTCTTTTACTCATTGTTTTTGGTAGAATATATTTGATTTATTGTGGATGCTACAACCAAATCACCCGTAACATTTGTAATTGTTCTTAACATATCCAAAATTCTATCTACTCCTAAAATGATTCCAATACCTTCTAATGGTACACCCACACTTTGTAAAATGCCAATTAACATAATCAAACCTACTCCAGGAACCGGTGCAGTACCAATAGATGCCAAAACAGCCATTAATATAATAGTTAATTGTTGTACAATGGACAAGTCCATTCCGTAAAATTGAGCAATAAATATTGCTGCAACACCTTGATATAGTCCAGTGCCATCCATATTTATTGTTGCACCAAGTGGCAAAACAAAAGATGCAATTTTACGAGGAATTTTCAATTTCTTTTCTGCTGTTTCAATTGTAACAGGAAGAGTTGCAGCACTTGAACTTGTAGAAAATGAAACGATCCAAACATCTTGAATTTTTTTTATAAATTTGAAAATTGATGTTTTAGTTGCAATTTTAAGTATTATCCCATAAGTAAAAATCGTATGAATAAATAAACCAAGAACAACTGTAATTACATACAATAAAAGTGTTTGTAATATCGAAATCCCAAAATCTGCTATAGTAAATGAAATTAATGCAAATACACCAATTGGAGCAAATTTCATTACTAATTCAACCATTTTAATCAAAACATTGGATAGGGCATTTAGGAAATTTGTAATTATTTCGGAGTCTGCTTTCGGAACAAATAATAATGTTAATCCAAAAAATAATGCAAAAAATACAATTTGCAACATCTCGGCGCCAACCATTGAAGCAAAGATATTTTTTGTGAAAATGCTTGTTAAAAACTCAAATATATCAAATTTGATACTACTTGCATTTGTAAGTAAATCAACTGGAGTGAGGCTTATTAAATCCTTTGTGGATTGGCTTATTGCAAGTCCAGGTTTGATTAAATCTGCAAGAACAACACCTATTGCTAATGCTACGACAGTAGTTGCTATATACAAAACTAAAGCTGTCGCACCAATTTTGCCGAAAGTTTTAGTATCACCCAAACTCGCTGAACCAACAATCAAAGTTGTCAAAACAAGAGGAATAGCAAGCATTGTAAGCAAATTGATAAAGATTGTTCCAAGGGGTTTGATAATTGTGGCTAAAGTTTTTTGAGGTTCTAACTTAACGATATTATTATATTCGTGAATGTTTTTTTTATTGTAGAACTTAAAATGAATATTATTGTCAGGATTGTCTTTTTTGCTTTTTTCAAAGTAGGTAATAATCGTTTTTTGTGAATTTTGCTTGAAAACTTTGCTTAAGATAATAGAATTTTGTTGTAAAATCGTAATATTTAATGAGTCGTAATTTGAAACGATTGCATTTTGTGTTTTACCTTGATATGTGTATTCAAAAGTTACTTTATTTTGATTGATAGGAAAAAGCAATCCAAATATTATTCCCAGAAGCAAACCAATAAGTATTTGTATGTGTATGTCAATTTTGAGTCTTTTCATATTTCAACATTTGTAGAAAATTCAAAATACTAAATTTCTGTAAATCATTTGGTTCAATCCAAAAAATATTCTGATTTCTTCTAAACCAAGTTAACTGCCTCTTGGCATACCTTCTGGTATTCTTTTGTATTTCAGAAATTGCAAAATCTAACGAGTATTCACCTTCCAAATACTTAATAATTTCTTTATAGCCCACTGTATTTAGTGAGTTTAACTCTGCTGAGTAGTGCGAATCAAGTATTCCTTGCACCTCACGAACAAATCCATCTGCTATCATAAGCTCCACCCGTTTGTCAATTCTTGAATATAGTTCTTCTCGGGGATAATTAATTCCAAAGTAAATTGTGGAATACTTAGATTTAGTTGTGAATTCTTCTTGTGCATCAGAGAATTTCATTCCTGTTGAATAATAAAATTCTAAAGCACGGAGAATTCTCCTTGGATTTTTGTCATTATACTTTTCAGCAGATTTTTTATCAACTTCCGCAAGTTTATTATAAAGGTAATCAGTTCCGAATCGCTTTAGTTCATCTGATAAAGTATTTCTAATTTCCAAATTAGTTGATTCAAAATTTGTTGAAAAGAAATCACTACAAAGTGAATCAATATATAAACCTGTCCCACCTGATATTATTGGCAATTTATCTTGAGAATAAAGCTGTGAAATAACATTTTGGGCATCTTTTACATATTTACCAACAGAATAATCTTCATATAAATCCAAAAAATCAATTAAATGATGTGGATATTTCTCGAGAATTTCTTGGCTTGGCTTGGCAGTTCCGATATTCATCTGTTTATAAATCTGTCGGGAATCGGCAGAAATTATTTCAGAATGGATTTCCTCATATATTCTTAAGGATAAATTTGTTTTTCCTGAGGCAGTTGGTCCTACGATTGCGATTAGAGGAAATTCGCATTTATGATATTCCTTTTTGTACTCTTCCAAACTGATCATTTCCAACCTTCTTTGCCAATTAATGGAACGAATTTGAAGAAATTATGCTTCTCTATTGTTAAATTATTAGTCTCAGTCTTAATTATCTTAGTCATTTCTTGCTTATCTCTATTGCCGACTGGAATTACAAGAATGCCATTTGGCTTTAGAATAGATAATAGAGTCTCTGGAATAGCAGGGGCGGCGGCAGTAATAATAATTCTGTCAAATTTCTTCGTATTATTCCACCCAAGAGTACCATCTCCGACTTTAAGTTGAATATTATAGCCTAATTTCTCAATCCTAATTCTTGCATAAGCATTCAATTCGCTAATTCTCTCAATAGAAAACACATTACAACCAAGCTCGGCGAGAATACATGCCTGATAACCGCTTCCTGTTCCAATCTCAAGCACCTCACAATTAGCAAAAGTGTCTAAAAGTTCAGTCATTTTGGCTACTGTATAAGGTTGGGAGATAGTTTGATTAAGAAAAAGAGGTAATGAAATATCATCGTAAGCTTTATCAATATATTTATCAGTAACAAATATCTCTCTGGGAACTTTTGCAATAGCATTAAGCACTTTTTCACTCGTGATTCCTTTGTTTTTCAGAGTGATAATTAGCTCATTCCTTTCCTTGATATAATTCATACTCTATCATCCAATATTTTCATTAGATTGTAGATAATTTTTAATAGTACTAATTGCATTTGGATGAATCCATTCAGTCAAATCACCATTATTTTTTATAATATTACGAATATCCGTTGCAGATATATCAATATATTCATTATTTAATTCAAGATATTTTATATTTTCATTAATAATTTTATCTTCTGTATGTCTATTGGCAACAATTATCCAAACCTTTTTTAAAATTATTTCGTATTTATGCCAATTATGAAAATTCTTTAGCTGGTCTGTACCAATCAATAAATATAAATTACTATCAGGATATTTCTTTTCAATATGATTTATGGTATTAATCGTATATGACGGAGTAGGTTTGCTTATCTCAAAATCATCTACACTAATACTTTGATTGTCTGCAATAGATTTTTTAATAATTTCAAGCCTAATTTCTGCAGGAAATAGAGTATTCTCATTAATTTTATGAGGAGAAACATAAGCAGGCACAATTAATACCCTGTCTAATAACCATTTATTTATAAATTCATTAATAATTATAAGATGTCCTTTATGCATCGGATCAAATGTTCCACCAAATATTCCAATTCTGCTCATAATATTATTTTTTATTTTAGTAAATATTTTTTTTACAAATATACAATAATTAATTGGAATATGTTATATTTGTATTTAATTAATGTAATAAATAAAAATATTCGTATGGAATTAATAAATAATAGATATAATATCGGTAAAATTGATGTTATTGACTTAGTGAATGAATTTGGAAGTCCCGTCTATATATATAATGTTG
>DYPF01000114.1 GCA_020720105.1 Chloroherpeton thalassium | reverse complement strand
CGGATTTCAAATCCGAATTAGCTAAATTAAAAAAAATGAAAGCGGTTTAGTATAAAAGAGAGTTAGATTATCTATTAAAAAAAAAAGGTTATTTTCATAACCTTTTTTTTATTTATTTTTTTATTCATAAATAAAGACTTTTTTACTATAAATACCATATTTAGAATTTAGTTGAATAACATAAATACCATTAGCTAAATTAGTCTTTTTGGAACAAATTGTTAAATCATAATTTTCAAAGCTCATAACTTCTTGTCCAATAGTATTATATATTGATATTTTACCAATAATTGCATCACTTGTTTCTGAATATAGATTTAAAATGTTAGAATTAGAATAAATTTGAACAAAAGGGATTTCATTTACTTTAGGTTCATAAATATTTGTAGTATTATTAAATTTAATAATAAATCTTTCTGAAAAATTACCTTCCTCACTTGAAAAAGTATAAGAAAGATTTTCTAAATTAAATGTTTCGTTGGTTAATAAATCTACAAAATAGGCTTTATTATTACCATAAGATAAAATAAAATCGTCAGCAGTAATCGTATAATTTCCTTCAACAGGTGCATAAAATCCTACTTTAATAATAAGTTCAGGAAATACAACAGGCAAACTATTAATTGCACTATTTGTATTTTCAATTAAAGAGTAAATTTGTGGAACACCATACCAACTGCTCGGAAATATTTTGAAAGCATCATATAAATCGTCAAAAGCCGGAGTTGAATTATTTAAAAATCTGATTGCTGTTTCATCTGATTTTCCATTTCCCGAGACAGTTAATCTAATAATATCAATTTCTTCTCTGTTTTTTAGTTCAGCGTTTTTCCAAAATGCTTGTGTAGATGAAGTTCTGGCTGTTTGAGGTGTTACAAGTAATCCTGTTTGATTCAAATCAGGTGTAGCATTTTCTTTTACTTTTACAAAATATCCTTGCATTGATGGAATTATACTTGTTCCGTTATTTACCCCCAGTCCATTATCTTGTGCTAAATCACCCGCAACAAAGTAAGAATAATTTGTACCATTCCAGAAATAAATAGAATTGTAAATATTTGTTTTTGTCCAATCTGCATGATTCCAATCTATATTTGCCGGATATGGATTACCAATAAAATTCCAACCTCTGTAAATTACTTCGGTTTCTGTTCCGGCTGTATAATACAATGTCTTACTATAATCGCCAACGTTAAAATTGTTTCCTGTTACACCTCTTTCAATTAAAGCAGTAATGTTTTTGTCTCCATAATATGTATAACCATTCATTGGTATCATTGTACCATTAAATTCGAACCAATCTTCATCAAGTTGTTCCCAAGTTGTACCACTCTCATCATAATAATAAAAATTATGATTATAATATGGAGTAAAAGGAACACTTTTGAAAACATCAGCGTCAGTTATAGTTGTTGGTGAAGCAATATGATGATATTGAAAACCGGACAAATATAATTGAGTTGTAACATTACAACTTGCTCCATAACTAATTGTATTCAAATTGATTAGAGTTGAGTTTCCGTTTGCATCCGATTTAAGTTCAAGGTCGCCATTGATATAAAGTTTTCCGTGTACAGTTAATGATTTTAAAGGATTAATTGTAACAGATGCACCATTGATAATAATTAGTTTTCGTGTTATAGCGTCAATATCAATAATAGGTTGATTTAAAGGTGCTGCCGGAATAGAAGCGTCAAGAGTTGCAGTAGGAACTCCCATTGTCCAGTTATTTGGATTATTCCAAACAGTAGATTGAAAACCTGTCCAACGTGTATAACCATGTAATGGATTTTCTGTGTCGTTTGTTGCTGCAAAACCACAAGCTCCAAATGCTGTAAAAGGAAGTCCGGATGTTATAGTTCCAAGTGCAACACTACCGGTAGTGCCACCATTGTTCATATTTTCCCATTGACCGGCAGTATAAACAGCAGTAGTTAGTGTTACCGGATTGTCTATACCAGATTGAGCTCCGTCTTCCCAATAGAATGTTACAATAGGTTGTGCTGTACCGGCAATTCGGTTTAGTGTCCAATGTTCGTATCCACTAACGTGATTTAGTCCAACTCCCAAATTTGTTACATCAGAATATGGTTCTTCAAAATATTGAGCAACAAAAGTTCCTGTGGCAGCCATACCCGAAATCCCCAAACGAGCAAATTTGGCTCCATCTCCAAGTGGAAATGTGAAATTTGTGTTTCCTATTTTTGTGATTGGACCATTTACATAGCTCACATTACTATTTCCTCCGGTTAAAATAATATTTTGACCAACTGTAAGCATCGTTTCATTAGTAGTTTCCAAAATACCATCTGTCATAGTCCAGTTTGTTCCTGTTAGTGATAAATTTCCATACAAAACAATTTGTGGAAAAGTAGCAGAAGTATTATTTACAACTAAATCATAAAATGTTTCGGAATTATAATTATCAATCAATTGAGTAGATGAACCTAAAAGTTGAATTGTGCTTGTAGTAGGATTAAAAGTTCCTCTGTTTACCCAATCTCCAAATAAATTAATTGTATTGGCGCCTCCGTTTAAGGCAGCTCCCGAGTGTATTTCCAAATCATTTTGAATAGTAATATTTGAAGTCAAAATTTTGTTTTGAGTTCCCTTGCATAAAAATTTGTAGAAATTTCCAGTTCCTGTAAAATTAACATTTTGATTTGCACCATTAAGAACTACAACACCATTTCCATTATTGAATGTTCCGGTATTTGAAAAATTTCCCTTAACATAAACAGTATCACTCGGATTTGAAATTGTAAATACTCCTCCGATAATTGAGAAATTGCCTTCCATTTTTAAACTCGAACCGGATATATATTCTGCATTACCAGCTGAGTTTATATGTAGATTATAAAATTTAGTAGTACCGGAAATTGTTAAAAGTTTTCCGGCAGGAGCATCTAAAACAACAGTTGAACTATAACCATGCTCAAACAACCCGTTTATAGACCAAGTATCAGCTACATTTATTTGCGAAACAGAACCGGCAGCAACAGTAAATCTTGCACCTGTAAGTACGGTAACAGAATTATCAACATCAAGATTTTTATTGTTATTTATGGTTAAATGACCTCCCGGTTCTAAAAGTAAATCGTAGCAAGTTCCGTCAGCATCAGCTCCGGTAATTCCGAGTATCGGGTTGTTTCTGCTACCTGCTGAAACGTCTGGGATTCTTGCAATTCCCAATGCAGTTGGAACAGCATGTCTACTTGGGTCAACCGTAACAGGAACGTCCCAGTTGCCGGCTATGTTCCAATTTGTATTTACATTTCCTGTCCAAACGTATAAATCGTGTGTAAATGACCATCTTACAAAACCGTCTTCAGCTCCGTTTGCAGGATCATCAATTTCGTATAAATGACCGGCACGTAAACCAAGAGCATCTTCAAAAGTTATTATCCCTGAACCTGATGTTCGTTTTACATTATAACTTGACCCATTATGGAAATAATTTCCTAAAACAGTAAAATTCGCAAAGTTGTTTTCTAACCAAAGATATTGTCCTCCGGCAGTACCGTTACGCCAAACTCCGTAAGAGAAATTTTCTGTTGCATCAATTGTTGCTCCTGTTTTTACACGAATGCCGTTTGCATTTAGGTTTTGAATATTGTAAAACCGAGCATTTATTTTACCACCGGTATTTACATTAAAGGTGTAAGTTCCTGTTTGTGATTGGATGTATGCGGGATTGTCGATACTTGTTCCGACAACTTTTATGGTGCCTCCTGAATTTACTTCAATAGATGATAAATTTGCAGGGCGTAAATATGAATTTCCATTAACTAAAAATGTACCGCCAATAATTGTCAGAACATCTGTTCCGCTACCATCACCAAGATAATATGTTTGTCCGTTTAGCGAAAAAGTTCCGGAATTTACATTCATATTGTGTGATAATCGTAATGGATTATCTGTAAGAAGAACAGTAGTTCCCGCAGTTGCATTAACATTAATATTATAAAAAACTGAAGAACCCGGATTAAATTTTTGTGTTCCAGAGTTTCCGGCTAAAACAACTTTTGCAGCTTGCGAAACAAAATTGTCTGAATTAATAAAATCGCCTTTTACAGTCAAAACTCTACTATCGGAAGTAAGGTCAAAAATACCGTTGTAAATTATAAAATCATTATCAATTGTAAGATTTTGATTTAATTGTATTTCGGTAACCGTATTGATATGTAAATTATAAAATACATCGCTTCGGTTTGTTAAAGTTTTAATACCGAAAATTGGATTTAAAATTACAGTACCTTCACCTGCACTAAACAGTCCGAGATTGTTCCAGTTACCACCGGTGGCTAATGTATTGTTGGAATTTGTCATAAAAATCATTCCTGTAAAGGTAACATCATCTGCAACAGTTAAGGTCTTACTTGTAGAAGCAGATGTTGAAAGAGTAAGAACTGCATTTGTTTGAATATCAATAGTTTTAGCAAGTGCTCCGTCAATACTTATAACAGGTTGATTGGTTCGTTTTGTAATAATAACGTTATCAGTTATTTCGGGTATTCTGTCCGGTCCGCTTGTAACTTCCCAGTTTCCGATTTTGTACCAGTCATTGTCAATATTTCCTGTCCACATAACGTAAGGAGGCGAAATCCAATTTATAATATTTGATGGGTCATTATCAAAGTCTTCACCTGCAAAAACGCCGTAATAATCTTTAAAATCAAGAGTCCCTGAAGAGGTGCTGATTTTTTGAACATTAGCTGAGCCACCACCCGGATTGCTCGGGAACGAAACTTCAACAATCGGATAACCGTTTGCCTCGGTAAAACTTTGATTATTTTCTATTCTCAGACAAGCACCGCCATTGGCTGCATTTGTAAAAGTACCGTAACTGAAATTATAATCGGGGTTAATAATTGCACCGTTTTTGATATAAATTCCATTTTCAGCCATATATTCAAAAAGATAGTTTCGTGCACGAATTGTTCCACCATTTTCAATATTAAAATAATATCTTCCATTGTAGTTTGTTACAGATGCAACATTATCAGCATCACCCACAACCCAAATTTCACCACCTGCATTAACTTTAAGAGTGCCATAGTCAGGAAGTTGTAAAATACCGCCTGCTCCAATTTTATAAAGCCCCGATATTTCATTAACCTCACCGTAATTACCCATTCTTACAAGTTTTCCGTTGGCATCAAATGTTCCGAAAATCTGATTAAAAATTCCGTTCATAAGTAAATTATCTTGCAGATAATAAATTGCAGGTGAATTGATTGTCAGATTATTCAAAATTGAACCATTAAATTGAAGGTTTGAACTTCCGGCTGTTTTGTTTAAATAATATGTGCCATTTGTAGCAAAAGTCCCAGAAAGAGCTGACATATCACCACCGACATAAACAATTCGGGCATTATTAAAAATTCCGTTTATAACTCGAAGATTATTTAGAACCGTTAAATCGGTGTAACCTGTGTAAACTTGTCCTGTTCCCTTATTTGTAGTAAGTTTATAAAAAGGATTTGTTAATCGGCTTGCTTCGTAAACAAAAATATATGAAGTTGCATCGTTTCCGTCAAAAATAACTTCACCTTCGCGAGGATTAAATGTTGCTCCATCTGTATTGTACCAATGACTTTCAATATTTATACGATAATTATTTGATGTAACATCTAATGAAGCATCATTATAAAAATATAAAATTCCGTTTATATCAAGGTGTCCCGCTGCAACTTTGGCGCTGTTGTCCAAATAAAGCCGACCATAAACAACCGGAACTGATGCTATTGTTTGTGGCATAGTGCCATCATACATTGTGTAACTGTTTCGATGAAAATCATAAGTTGCAAAACCGGTTGGGAAATTGTTTGCACCGCGAACATACAAATATCTGCTGTCTGCCATAGACAAAATTCCTGTTCCGGACGAATTTGTAAGTTGATATGTTTGCAAATTCAAAGAAATACTTGGAGCAATTAAAGTAACGTTTCCCGTAACATTTACATTACCATACAAAGTTGTTCCACCATTATTTTGCAAAAGAATATTATTAAAATTTGAATTTGCAATTTCCTGATAACCATTTCGTTCAAATTCAATAGTTCCCGTGCCGGTATATGTACCCGGACCTGTCCATCGGTAACCGATAAAATTATGTGTAAATCCGCCGTCATTAAAACCACCGGTTGCTTCTATTGTAACATAATTGTTAAAATCTATCTGACAATTTGCAGCAAGTGTAGCATTTTTAACTGTTAGATTACCGTTCAGAATACAAGATGTATGTGTAGTTTTAGTACCCGAACCATTTACAATTACTGTCCAGAAATCGCCTTTTGTAATACTTTGGTTGTTGTTTCCGTCAAAATATATTGTACCTTGAATTGTATTATCATAAGTGCCGCCAATATTGTTGTAATCGCCTTTGATATGAAGTAGATAGTTGTTTACAATCGGTTGAAAAACTCCGTTTGAAATTGTAAAATCTCCGTCAACAAAGGTTTCGTATCTGTTAAACATAAATGTAGCATCGCCGTTAAAAATAATATTTCCGAAAGGTGAAGTTCGTGGGTCAATAGATACACTACCACCTGAGGCATTAAAAATTACTGTTCCGTCTCCGTGAACAAATAATCCGTTTTGACCACGTGTCCAGTTTGAGTTTACAGATATTGTACTTGAAGCATCTTCAACAGCAAGAATACCAACCGAAGTACCAGTACCGATATATACATCAGCACTTACGGTTAAATTCCAACCGGATTGAAGTGTTAAAAATCCATCGGTTATTTTTAAATCTTTACATATAGCATTTTGTCCGAAAATTATGGGGTTATTTGCTCTAATCGGAATAATTGCATTGTTAGCAATTGTTGGAACAACAGCCGGCGACCAGTTGTCAGCTACAAACCAATCTGTGCTAACATCTCCAGTCCAGTAAATATCCGAAACGGGAGCCCAATCAATCAAACTTGTACCTGTGTTGTTTTCTCCACTAATGAAAGGAGGTGTTGCAGGTGCCGGGTCTGCTTCATATCTGCTACCGGAAAGTAAACCGCCGCAAGAACTACCGAGATTTATAACACCGGTTGAAGTTGCATCTCTTTGTATATTAAAATGTCTGCCGATTGTCGGATTTCCTGCAAAATTAAAAATAACATTATCAATAGGATTTAATCCGGTAGCATTTGCATTACAATACAAATAAGTGTATGTTATTGTAGTTGATGTATTTAGGTCAGACCAAGTACCATCAGAGAAATTTTCAACAGGGTCAACTGTTGCACCTGCATCTACATACAAACCTTCGTTAGAGAGGTATTTTATCAAATAATATCTTGCGTGAATTCTACCACCGTTGTTAATATTAATGTCAATCCTTAAATTATTCGTGTGCCAGTCATTAGAAGTTACAGTTGCATTATTTCCGTTTGTTCCAACAATTTTTAATGTACCTGAAACATTTAAAACAGTATTTCCAATATCACGACAACTGAATGTAAGCGAAGAACCGGCATCAACATCAAGAGTTCCACCAGTTTGAATAGTATGTACTTCTGCCGGCGGTTCTACGGGGTCGTTTGTATCATCATTACCAAGATATAGATTTTTACCGTTTAGTTTTAATGTTGCACCGCTTCCAACTGTTAAATCTTCGTAAATTCGTGTATCTTCTGTTAGTGTGTATAATCTTGAATTTATTTCAGTTTGATTGAACATTACATTATCGAAACTTCCAAGACCTTGTTTGATTGTTTTAGCATCTGTATTATTACTTTCGAAATAAAAAGTGTTTCCCCACGAATATAAATACCCGTTATTAGTAAAATTACCGTTTATTGTTACATTATAAGTAGGAGTTGTTATTTCAGCATCTTGTGAACATCTTAGCTGAGTTCCGGTTTCGATTGTTAAATCGTTTACAGAAATAGGACCTTCGAGAAAACGAACTCTATCCCATTGGTCGTAACGTCTGAAATTCAAATTATTACAAATCAAAGTAGGAAGATATTGTGTGCCATTACGGTCAAATACAAAATTAGCGTTTTGAGTTGTCCAAACAGCAGCACCATTATCTGTAATTCTTTCAGATGCAATACGATGTGTCAGATTACTCATATCAACCTCAACACCGGCTTCTAACACAAATGTTCCGTTACCTACAATAATTCCGTTATTTGAAAATGTTTTTGCACCTGTTCCTGAAAAACTAACGGAATAAAACAAATTATTTAAACCCGGATTAATTGTTTGTGCACCATTTCTGATAAAATTTACAGGATAAGAAGTATTAGAAAATATTCCGTTGTTTATCCAACTTGAACCGCTAAAATCCAAACGTCTTGGAATATTTACGGTTACATCAGCATTAATAGTTAAATTTCCGGTAACCGAATACCAGTCATCGCCACTATATTGTAATGTTTTTGTGCCTGAACCTGCAAAAACTACGTTTATCATATCAAAAACAGTAGCATTAGGTCCGGCA
>DYPF01000420.1 GCA_020720105.1 Chloroherpeton thalassium | reverse complement strand
ACTTCACTGTCAAACCACGATGAAGTTTGAAGCGAGCCACAGCCGTTGATTTCAGTACTATCTCGGCAATAAAATATACCGCATGTTGGGCACTGTAATTCTATTTGTCTTGGATTGATGTCGTTACTAAGAAGCCATGATTTGTATTCTTACCGTAAATACTTTGGCTACCTATGGTTTTAGGTTGGGAGAAGGTTTCATATTCCAACTTAATCTTTCCTTTTATCGAAAGGTTTGCACTTTTCATTTTGAAAGGACCTAAATCCTGAATTAGTGCATTGCTACTATTTGAGTTATATATTTTCATATAAATATCGGATTACAAAATTACAATTTATTCTTAATTAAATCAACTTATTTTTGATTTCATTGCTGTTCTACTTTTTCATACAACCATTCACTCTTTACAGGTATTACATTTACGGCTATATTATTATCAGGCAATCTATTAGAAAATATTTTTCCATTGATTCTAAAATGGCTCTTGCAAAATGTTGATTCAACACAGGCAATAAACAAGTCATAATCTAATGGCGGAATTTGAGTAACTTGAATCTGTTGTAATACTTGATTATATGCTTGTTGTAAAATTTGAGGTGGCAAATTAGCTGGTAATTGAATTTGATTTACTGGAGCAAGTAAAGCTGCTGTTTGGGCATTGCTTAAAACAATTTCAAGCGGATTAAAGGGTGAATCAAACTTCATTTCATCCTCAAAGCTAATTAAAACCTCATGCAGTAATTCTTTTAATTCAGTATTTGGGTTAATCACAGGTAAACCAATTTTTTTTGCTTCTGTTGGTCCAAGAGGATAACCATGATGGTAAAATGATTTATTCAGAGTTTCGGCAATTGTTTTTGCTTTATTGGAATCTGACATATGTAATGAAAGTAGTTTTTCTCCCATTGACAACGCCAATTGTGAACTTCTTTTAGCAATTCCAATAGGTATTGCACCTACTTCTTTACATGCAAGTTCAAATGATTTTTGAAGTTGTTCTTGGTCAGAAATACCAACATCAGTTTTTACGAAATCAAGAAAGTTTCGTAAATCTTCTGAACCAAAATGAATCTCTTTGTCTTGGCTTTTATGTGTTAATTGAGGGTCCACAGGTCCTAAATTAGCAAATGGATGCATAATTATTTCATCTGCACCAAGCGAAATAAGTGTTGCTGCACTATATGCTGTGTATGGAAGCAATACTCCAAATTTCTTGAATCTTTCTCTTAATAGATTGACGATTCTGTACGCAACTGTTGGGTCTCCACCATAGCTGATTAATAACAAGTCAATATTCTCAGTTTCTGCTGGCATTTCAGAAAGTTGTTTTAAAAAATGGGAAATTACATCTGATGCTATTGAGGCATTTGCATTTCCTCTAAAACTAGTAACATATGAAATAAGAGGTCTTTTTCTTATTTCTGCTATTTTCTGATAAAGTTCTTTTCTGTTTTCGTAATTCATATTATTGTTGTTTAAGGTTCCTTATTATAGTGCCCAACGAATAGCTATATGCGGCGTTGCTCTTTTTTGTGGGATTAGAAAGCAAGAC
>DYPF01000419.1 GCA_020720105.1 Chloroherpeton thalassium | reverse complement strand
AGCTTCGCAATAAAAGCAGCCATTGATGAGCAGTTTGCGAGGGAGGAAAACGAAGTCAGTTTGTGTAATTGAAATATTAAAAAGATGACAAAGAGATCAAAGACTAAGGAGTCAAATATTTGATTACAAAATAGACTCAAAGAATAGTTTCACTTGATTTGCGTACATTTGAAAATATTTAGGAAGAAACAGCATCACTCACATTGGAGTTGGCCACTTTAAGACAGTCAACTTGGAACAACTCACTCGACTATTGTTAGGTACATCGGCAAAATATCAAAGATTACAATAAAATTGGAGATCGAGGCTGTCAAATTATTTCACAAATGAACTGCCAACAAATGAAAGTAATATGTTTGGGTAATTAATGAATGACTTAGAGAATAATCAAATTGGAAATTAGGGAGCAAAGCACCTCTCAAAAGCAGAGTGGAAACATCTGAAAACACTTAGTTTGGGTATTAATTAATTTATTGAGCTTCAAGCAAACTGACAAAAACAGCCATTCTTTCACTCCAAAAGGGAAACTGGAAAAAACTTAAATAAATTTGGTTTGGTTTTAATTCAATGATTTAGGTTGGAATAATATCAACGCTGAGGGGGTTAAACATTTGCTGGAGTACTGCTGTTAGAATTTGGATTACATTTCTTTGAGTAATATTTTATTGATTTAGGGAATACTAAAGTTTAAGAGTGTTTGGCTGATTGTCTTTTAATGTGTCTCAGTTCGAAGTTCCCAAATCTTTAGTTATGATGGTTCCTCAAACAATATTTCTGAATTATTGAATTTTTTATTTGTAGAACTGATTAAATTTGGTTGACGCATATTTAACTGAGTCTATAAAGTAAATAAATTTGATTCTAATCAAAATAAAAAATTAGCCTTCACTATCATAAAATTTAACCGATTCACTAAATTCTTTTCTTTTTCTTTTATTTTGGCTCTCAATGATTCGATGATTAATTTTGATTTGGTAATTGTTTCCATTGCTGAATGCAGCTGTCGAACATTTACAATGTTCATGCTTATGTTTCATAATCTTTCAATTGGAAGTTAACTCAATCAAGTTATTTGAGCAGATTACTCATCTGTCGTAGATTTCGATGGCATTCCTTTTTAAATATTTTTTAAATTTATTGTTCTGTCAGCCAATAAATTAGAATGATTCGCATTATTTTCTGAAACGGGCATTTTTTAAAATTGTTAATGCTTCTGACTCGAATAGATTGATGGAGTACATCAACGATGAGAAAGATAATAATTAAACGATGCCCAAGTTAAATAAATTCCAATATTTGTAAATCTCATTTTCGTAGGGATATTATTTTTATTTCTGTTTTACACACATTAAATGACGGCAGTTTGGTTTGATCGCCTGATGAGTATATCAATGAATAATATGTTGTATTCAAGTTAGGCAACAAAATATTATTTTATTATTAATTGTCAATACCAAACAGTTGCTCCATATTCAAATTTGAATCACGGTTAAACACATACAGACAGCCGGAAGCTTAAGATTTGAACAAATGGGGAACTATTGACCATGTT
>DYPF01000418.1 GCA_020720105.1 Chloroherpeton thalassium | reverse complement strand
AGTATATCGTAAATAACCAATTTTACTATTCCAGCATTTATAATTTGAAATTTAACATTTGTAATTGAGTTGAACGGATTCGGATAGTTCTGTTCCAGATAATATTCTTCCGGAACTTCATTGCTTATTTGTTTGATTCCTACATTTATCTCTCCGCCGGTTTTTGTTCTCAGCAATGCACCTCCTATCCCTCCACCCCCAAGTGCCATTCCATAAGTTGTATCATAAAAATCTATTTTAAATAATGAAGACTCTAATCCCGAATACGCCTTTTGCTCCTGCCAGATTACTCCTCCATCGGTTGACTTGAAGATTCTTGAACGAAGTCCGGTTACATATACCGTTTGAGGACTTACATACTTCAATGACATTGCCGTAAAACCGAATGGTGTATAGGGATATGTCAATGAATCCCAGCTTATACCTCCATTTGTCGTTCTGAAATAATAAGCCGGTATCCCAATTATTCCATTTTCACTGTCATAAAAATTAATATGTGTTGCAGAAACATTTTGGATATTATTCCAATTAAATCCTCCGTTCGTTGATTTATATAATTTCATTTGTACAGGAGTATATGCCAGAATATATCCGGTCATTTCGTTTACAATATTCATTCCTCGTGGTATATTATTATCTATTACTACCGAGTCCCAGGTCGCTCCTGAATTTTCAGATATGTATATTTTATTTATTGCAGAATCCTGTATTATTATCTTATTGTTTATATAATTTACTCCAAGTTTTCCGCCGCTGCCTACCGTCTTTGGAAGCCAGATGTTTCCGCCATTTGTTGTCAGCAATATCTTTCCTTCTGAGCCAACTGCCACACCCTTTAGGGAATCAGAAAAATCTATAAATGACAGGTAATATTGATTGCTTGAAAATACCTGTTGAAAATCGTCTCCGAAATTAGTTGACCTGAATATCTTCTGCCTTGTTATTACAAATAACTTGTTTCTATTGCAAAGTGTAAAGTCTCTGCTTTCCGGAAAATAATTTTTCGATATCATTGAAAAGTTTACTCCCTTGTTTGTGCTTTTCCAGATATTATTATCTACATCACGGGTTGAATAGCTGGTATTAGAATCTGCAAATGTTATAAAATCTCCTATTTCCCCCCTCTGATGCCAGCTCAATCCGAAATCCGTTGAATAATAATTCGGTATGTTTATAAAATCTCCGTAAAATGCTCCTCTTCCGCTTTGGTTTGGATAATGTGTCCAGTTCATTCCGCCGTTTGTTGTTCTGTAAGAACCATTTTCGGACATACAAATTCCGGTATTCTCATTTTTAAACATTACACTTGAAAAACCATAATTAGTAGTAACCGGATGAACATTAATGCCGAACCAGTTTTCACCGTAATTTGTGGTCTTTAATACTATACTATCCGGTCCACTAATAAAACCTGTACTGTCATTTATAAACATTATGGAACTTAAATAGTCTGAATATACTTCTTTCCTCGTCCACGTATTTCCTCTGTCAGTTGATTTTAAATAGGCGTATTTATGAAGTGCGTAAATTGTGTTCTCATTATATCTATAAAAATTAT
>DYPF01000113.1:3662-8498 GCA_020720105.1 Chloroherpeton thalassium | reverse complement strand
AAAAAAATGGCTGCTCTCTAAGCAAGAACAGCCATTTTAATTTTGTTTGTATTGTACTTATTATTTCACAACTTGCAATTGGCGAGTGATAATCACATCACCAGAAGTTAGAATAATTGTATAAGTTCCATTGCTCAAGTTACGAGAATTGATTACTATTGAATGAGTGCCTGCACCTTGCTTGCCATTCATCAATGTTGCAACTTTGTGTCCTGCCATATCAAATAATTCAATATTAACATCAGCATCATTGCTTAAGTTCAATCCTAATTTGCTTTCGCTAACACTTGGATTAGGTAAAATTTCGCCTAATTCAATATTACCAAATTGACCATTTAAGATAACTGTTTCAACTGGGCTATAACCAAATGAACCATCTTTATCAACAATCTTTAAGCGATATGAATACGATTTACCAAATTCTACATCAAAGTCATTAACTGGTCCGTATTTAACTATGTTAATTGAGCGTCCTTTAGCAGATACTTCAGCAATTTTAATGAATGAATTATCGCCAGCGATTGATTTTTCAACTTCAAATTTGAGTGAATTTTGTTCTTCACTTGTTGCCCAAGATAAATCAACTCGTTTGCCACTTGCAGTAGCGTCAAAGCTCATCAATGATACTGGGAGGATATTTCCTTCGTAATATTCTAAGTAATCAGATAAACCACGGATTAAGTCGATTGGTTTAGCAAAGTGTCGCCAATCAGCAGCTAAGTAAATAGTGTTATAGTCTAATGTGTTAGCAGTAACAGCCATAATTCTTTCGCTATTTGGATAAGGTTCAGTGTCGTTTTCGCCATTTTTGCCTTGTTCCAATTTAGTATAGATCATACCGATTTGAGCTTTGCCTTCTTCGTCTTTGATTGATAACAAACCTGGTTTTGGATAATCATCACCAAGAATACCAGTGTTTTGAATAGTAAATTCGTGGTTCTTAGCTATCGACATACCTTTAACTGTATTGCCATCATAGTCGCCACCGATTCCTAATGGATTAGATGGATAGTTATTGCCAACTTTCATATAACCGCTTAAGAAATCATAACCAAAGCTATTTCTATTCTTACGAGCTAATTCTTGTGATGCAATAATCAAGTTCTTTTTAACTGCTGGACTACCACTTTCTAAGAATGCTTGCAAGCCTAAAACTAAGTTAACGTTCCAGTTAGTTGCAGTATTTTCGTAATCACCATCACTGATGAAAATTGAATTATAAGGAACAAAGTTGTATGAACGAGTATTCCAACCTGGTAAGTATAGATAGTCAACATCAAATCTACTCTTAGAATAATCTGTATAAGCTCCTAAATCATTCAAAGCCAAATTCAAGTTATTTAAGTTTTGTTTGTTAGCAATTTCTTCAATTGTTGGAGTGTCGGATATAGCAGTTCTATCGCTTGGAGTAATTGCCATCAATCCAATTGGAGATTTCTTAACATAATATCTGAAATCAATTGAAAGAGTATTATTGTTATTATCTTCGTCTAATGGCGAAGTAAATGTAATGCGATAAATTGGAGAAACATTTGCTTCCATTGGTTTGAATTGTGAAGGAACAGAATACAAAGGTAAACTTGCTGCTGCTCTTTGTTTATTCCAATCTAAGTAGCTCTTAGGAACAAATTCAGTTCCAACGCCATCGCTTAAGTCGAAGTTAACTTCAGCAAATGAAGATTGCATTAATTGAGCAATATATTTTGTTTCATTTACAACATTTGAGAATGTAGCGTCTGGATTTTCAACTGTAATATTGATTGTTATCGGCACTTGGCTTTGAGTATTAACACCTGCATTGTAGATTTTTGCAATAAAGTTAGTAGCACCACCAACCATTTCGTAATATGCATCCGAGAATTCCCTTGGCAAAGATTCTTTACGAATGTTCTCTTTGATAATACTGTAAGGTTGAATATCTATTAGATATGGAACCCCATTAAATTCAATTGCTCCAATATCATAAGCAGTTTCCTGTACTCCACGTGGATTACCAAACAAATCTACCTCTATATTGTCGATTCTCATACCGCGATTATTCAAAGCACTGCCTTTTGGTGCTGGATTTTCTTTCATATCAAACGAAATTGGCTCTAAGAATCCAATAATGTGGTCATTCAAGAAATTGTAATTTCCAACAGAAGTTACATCCATTCCACTATATAATCTCCATTGGTCTAAAGTAGCAAATTCGTTTTTGTATCCATATTCAACTAAATCAGAATTAATATCAATTTCGATGAAACGAACAACTGATGCATCGGCATTAACCCAATAAGCATTATTATCTAATTTAATATTGTCGCCGTCTGGACGAGTTCCTTGTAAGAATACAGCAGTATTTACTTCATTGCTTGTTTCTTCGTCTAAGTTTGCAATTGCATTATTGGCTAATAACAATTTTGAAGCATTTTGTACAGCGATACCAGAAATAAATCCAGTATTATCATAACCATCATTTTCGATGATTACAGTATTATTTGCAATTGTTGCATCTGTAATAAAGAATTTTGGCAATACTGGTGATTCGTAATCTGTTCTTTCAGTTCCAACATAAATACCACCACGATTTGCGGAAGTAGAATTTGCACGAATGTCCCAAATTGCATTGCTATATACATTGATATTATCGCTTGTATTAGGCACTGTAAATGTAGTTCCATCAGAGTTTGCTAAAGTTACTTTGCTTTGAATAATTTTAGTACCAACAGCTTCGTTAGTTGCTTTTACTTCGTTAATTTCATTTGAGTAGATATTCAAATCAACGTTGTTATAACCAAATAATGAGCCATTGCTATTCAAACCAGCTAAAATACCGTAAGCTGTTGAAGAACCATTTACTTTATAAATTTTATTGCCAAAGATTTTTGAACCTTCTTCGAAACCAACAAAGATACCAGCACCAGCAACGCGGTTGATTAAGTTATTACTAATAACTGTACCTGTATTATACATTTTAAAGAATACAGATGTTTCGTTAACATAAGCACCAATACCTGTACTGATGATACCATAACCAAAGTTCTTAATTTCGTTATTTGAAATTGTATTGTTGTTATTAGCAACTGGTTGCAAGTTTGCACTCTTTTCTACAACAACATCAGTAACCGAAGAACGATTAACTATACCAGCACTATAGCCATAAGAACCATCAACTGTAGTTGTAACATCTTTTTGGAATTTAAAGCCTTCAGCTGGGTTATAGCTTACTCTTGGTAACCAAGTTAAACCATAAGTTGCTTCAGTTCCATTTTCAACTAAGCAATTCTTAACTGTTGTGTGATGAGCACCACGGTCTAAATAAAATACACTTGCGTGTTTTGGTTGGTTAGAATGCACTACAAATTTGAATGCTTTTTGGCTGCCACCATCAAAAGTAATATAGCCACCATTATTATAGTATTGTGCTTTTACATTTGCTTCTAAATCTTGATTTATTATAGCGTTTGTATTCATATTGGAAGATGAAGTTCCAAATTTAATACCAACACCATTTTGAGAATGTAAATTAATTACAACCGAAGCTCTTGAAGCTGCTTTTTCTGTACTTGGTTTGAATGTTAATGTTCTATATACATCTGAATTTTTATCATAACCTAAGCCCATAATTCCACTTGATAAGTCCCAAGCTGGTTGATCTAAGTATGGGGAATAAATATCATAACTATCATCTGTAAATTCAAATACAACATTACCAGATAATCCTTTCAAATACAAATCATCTAAAGCTAAGTTAATAGTGTTGTAATTATTAGTTGCTCCACTATATTTAGTACCAATTGTGTATTTTCCATTCATACCAGCAATAACTGTAAATGTGCCTTCTACTTGGTTATCGTCTAAATATCCGTCATTTGGAACGGCTATTGAGAATTTGTATTTATATGTTCCAACTTCATCAATTTTGATACTTGGGAAACCAGCATAAGCAATATTTCCTTGAACGCCACTATTGATTTCTTTGATTGTAGTTTCAACTGTCACTTGTTCGCCATTTGGTTCCTTCCAAAATGTGAAATAGGCTACTACATCTGACAAATCACCCAATCCTAAGTTAGAAATCTGTCCAACAGGTCTGAATGGTCTGTGCTCAATTACTTGCGAAGTTGTTAATGGGAATAGCATTGCATCTGCTTTTCCTTGATATTCATATTGAACCGAGAAGTAAAACTCAGGTGAATTCAATCTGCGGAATCTATCGTTATAAGCTTCATCATCTGATGCACTCAACAATTTTACTGATGTTACTACTTTGTATTGACCTACAATGCCAGTTGCATAATTTTCATCCATAAATACTGATGCGTGATCGCCTCTTTCCAATACTTTATCGCCTTTTACTGTATCATAAGTTTTCTTTAATGTTTTTACGAGAGTGCCACTTGGATTATAAATATCAACTTGTACTTCAAATTTTGTTACATTATTTTCACCAACATTTTGAACGTCAACACCAAATCCAATTGGATTTTCACGAGGATATTGGAAATAATCTGGAGAACCAGCGGCTCTTGGAGACAAAATGTTATATATTGCGATATCATCGGGCCAAGAAACTGTAAATGGTAATTTCAATGTTTTCTCTGTCGAGCCTGGTTTGCTCAATACAATAGTTAGAACATATTCACCACCGCTTGTATGGAAGAAAGTTCCATCACCATTTTTAGCAGCAATTCCGCTTGCTTTTTGCATATCGTATTTATAAACTCCAGCGACATCTATCCATTCTGTACCATCAACTGGATCTAAACCAGTATAAACTACATCATCAAAAGGTAATGGTCCAGCTATGGAGAATTTCATTTTGGAGCCTGTTGGCATTGGGGAATAGAATTC
>DYPF01000113.1:0-3562 GCA_020720105.1 Chloroherpeton thalassium | reverse complement strand
GGATAATAATAACCAGTCATTACTCTCATTCTTGCAACACTTGGCTCGATATTATCTGGAATTTTAATATTATAGGTATAATCGGCTAAAGTATTGCATCCACTTGGAGCCCAAGAAGAGCGATAAGCACGCCAAACAGGAGTTGCATAGTTCCCTGAGGGGCTATTAACCCATTCGCCACTATCAGCAAAATCACCATCAGCATTCCAGTCAATAAAAATACGAAATGAGTAATAAGTGCTTGAACAATAATATGTTTGAAAACCATAAATATGTCCAACTTTAGCTTGGAATTTGTAAGTTTCGCCTGGTGATACTTTAGCTAATTTTGTATCGAAGAATTCAAAACAGTCAACAGTATTATACTTATTGTAATCAATTGTTGATGTATTATTTTTCATTAACTGAGTACCATTAAGTTCATATACTCCAAATTCAGAAATTATTGAACCATAGTATGGACTCCATCCATAATATACTTTGTAATAAGCTGGCCAGCAGTAATGGTACCCTGTTGGCCATGTAGGTTGTGGCTTATGTGGTTCGCAATAAGTTGATGGCTGAGAGATTGCTCACAACGGATTCATTGCGAAAATTACTAACATCACTAAAGTTATCTTTAGCAACGAGTTAATTTTGTTATAAAGTTTCATAATTCACCTTATTTTTTATTTAATAATATTTTATATTCCATTTTTTTTACAAAACATTTAGTTTTTGTAGAAATTTCAATTGTATAACAATTCAAACTTTAATTGTGTTACAATTATTTTGGGAACAAATTCCAGATTAAACACAATTATTATCAACAATCATTAACAATATATAACAAAGCAATGCTAAAAGTTTTTTAGCATTTGCATTTGTAAAAAAGTAAATTACAATATTTTTTTAGAATTTGCAAATTTTACACAATAATTTTTGTATTATTTTTAAGTAAAGCAATTTTAATCACTTCATCAATATGTTCAAGAGGGATTAATTCCATTCCATCTTTAATATATTCGGGCACTTCACTTAGGTCTAATTCGTTTTCTTTCGGTATAATTACAGTTGTGATGTGCTTTTTCTTAGCAGCAAGTAATTTCTCCCTTAGTCCACCGATAGGCAGTACATTTCCACGAAGTGTTATTTCCCCAGTCATTGCAATATCACCCCGAACATATTGTTGCGTGATGGCTGAAAGCATTGCTATTGTCATTGTGATTCCAGCACTGGGACCATCTTTGGGTATAGCACCTTCGGGGATATGTACGTGTATCTCTTTATTTTTGAAAAAGTCAAATTTAATATTAAGTTTGTGAGCATTTGATCGGATATATGTTAAACCTGCTATGGCACTTTCTCGCATTACTTCGCCTAATTTGCCTGTTAAGGTTAGTTTTTCTTGTCCACTCATTATGCTTACTTCAACTGGCAGTAACTCACCACCCACACTTGTCCAAGCCAAACCATTGACCATACCAATTTTATTGGACAATTCATTGGGCTTTATTCTGAATTTTTCATTTTTGAGATAATTAACTATATTCGATTCGTCAATTTTATGATTAATTTTCTTGATTAATTTTTTAATGGATTGGTAATCAACAATTTTCTCTTTATTATCATTCAAAAAATCACGCGTAATTTTCCTAAAAATTGCTGACAACATTCTTTCTAATTCTCTAACTCCTGCTTCCATAGTATAACTATTGATTATCTTCATAATAGCTTTGTCGGTAAAAGTAATTTTTGCATCTACTAAATTAAATTCCTGCCTTAACTTTGGTAAAATATGATTTTTGGCAATTTCCACTTTTTGGAAATCCATATAGCTCGAGATTTCTATGATTTCCATTCTATCCAAAAGTGCTGATGGAATTTCGTATTGCACATTTGCAGTTGTGATGAACAAAGATTTGGACAAATCCCATTCCACTTCCAAATAATGATCCATAAATGTTGAATTTTGCTCGGGATCTAATACCTCTAATAAAGCAGAAGCAGGGTCGCCATTAAAGCTTTGCACTAATTTATCAATTTCATCAAGTAAAATTACAGGATTATTGCTTCCTGCTTTCTTGATTGCATTAATAATTTTGCCGGGCATTGCCGCAACATAAGTTCTACGATGACCGCGAATCTCGGCTTCATCTCGCACTCCACCCAAAGCAATTCTTTCGAATTTACGATTCAAAGCTCTTGCAATTGAACGAGCTAATGAAGTTTTGCCTGTGCCCGGAGGTCCAACTAAACATATAATTTGCTTTTTAGTAGTTCTCGCCACATTCAATACAGCAATCAAATCCAAGATTCTATCTTTTGGCTTTTCCAATCCATAATGATCTTCGTTTAGCACTTTTTCGGCATTTTCAATATCTAAATTATCGTCAGTTGCAGTATTCCAAGGCAAATTCATCAACAAATCTAAATAATTCAATTCTACAGAATAATCTGCACTCAAAGCTGGAGTTCTACGCAATTTATTGATTTCCTCCAAAGCTTTATTGTGAGCTTTTTCGGGCAATTTTAATTCAAGTAATTTTTGATAATATTTTTCAATTTCGGGATTATCTTCATCTTCATAATCATCGCCAAGCTCTTGACGCAACATTCGAATTTGTTCTTTGATAAAGAATTTCTTTTGCAATACTTGAATTTTTTCGTTTATTTCATCATCAATTTGCGACTTATATTTAAGCACCTCAGTTTCGTAACGGAGTATCTCGGAAAGGTTATAATACATATCATAAAGACTCTGCTTTTTAACCATTTCCAATTTCTTTTCCAATGGAGTATCTAAATTAGAAGAAATCAAAAAGAAGTTTTTTAAATAATCATCATTATTCTGAATATTGGAAATTAATTCCGGTGGCATTTCATCATCATATTTAGCATAATTCTGGAAAATGTCCAAAGTTTCTTTAGCTATTGCACTAAATTTAGGGTCTTTTGCATCTGGAATATCGAATCGTTTAATATCATATTTTGCATAAATAACATCTTTCTTATTAACATATTTTGTGATATTTACAATTTCTAAGCCGTGCACCATTACTTTCAGTAATTGTCCGGGCATTCGAATAATTTGTGAAATTGCAACAAGGGTGCCGATGCGGTGCATTTCCTTTGCAGTAGGAGTTTCCATATCGTCCTTCACAACAGACTGCGGAACGACTAACATAAATCGGACATCCCCAAGAGCTTCGCTTATTGCTCGCAGAGAACTACTCCGACCTACAATCACAGGAACAATTGTTGATGGAAAAACAAATAAGTCTTTAACGGGAAGTACGGGCAAAGTTTCAAGAATTGTAACTTTGTCAATTTTTTTAACAGCATCAATTAGGGATTTAGTATCAATTTCCATATAAAAAAGCCAAAAAAGTAAAAGAATAAGCAGTAAAGAAGAAAAAAAATGAAAAAAATTTTTCTATTTCAAAAAAAAGTGTTATTTTTGTATTCCTAATTAATTCTGTTCTTAAATGAACATAGTTAATCAACAAGGTCAGGTAGCTCAGCTGGTAGAGCAATGGACTGAAAATCCATGTGTCGGGGGTTCAATTCCCTCCCTGACCAC
>DYPF01000417.1 GCA_020720105.1 Chloroherpeton thalassium | reverse complement strand
CGGGGCAGAATGCTTGAATTACCACTGAAACCCTTATGGCATATAGCCTTTGTTACCACACGTTATTCTTTTATCAGGTTTAAATATCTGTCTTCATATTCAGGATATAGTCCTATTTTAAAATTACTTTCATATAAGTCAATTAGATTATCAATCTTATCTATTTGTTTGTTTTCCATATAATATTTCGCCAGTTGAATCATTGTATTTGCATAAGCGTAAAAAACTATTCCTGATATTCTCGGTTGATTTGTTTCTAAAATTGACTTATAGTCTTTGAAATTATCAATTTTAACAAGCTCTTTTAGTGAATTTATATCTTGTTCATATTCAGTTCCAAATGTATTAAATGGCAATAATTTATAAATAAGTCCTTTGTAGGAGCCACAACTATCTAAACCACCGAGATATCTATTGTCCATTCCTAAAGTCCAATAAATCGGTCTTTCCCAATTGTTTGATTCTATAATTTCAAGCAAAAAAGCCCTTTCACAACTCAAATATTCCCTCACTCCTTTTAAATCTGGAGAAACTGTCCATGAGAAATAATCAGTATCAAGTTTATAATCAGTTATTAAGTTATTCGGAATAGGTATGTTAATTGTGGTTTCTTTCCATTTATATGGTCGCATATTAAATATCTCGTCATCAGAAATGCGAAGTTTAACAGGTTGAAATAATTCACTATTTTTAATTTCCTTAACAAAAAATGGTCTGTTCAATAAAACGAGCGGAATCACTGAAATGTCTGTCCTGTAGTTTTCGCAGAATTGCAAATACCAACAAATATTTAATTGAAAATCTCCATGAGTAAATAAGATGCCATTTTTTTCAACCTGATTTAACAATAACTTACCATATTCAATAATCCATTTAGGAAATCCACCAATTTCAAAAGATTTTTTGTAATAGTTTCTAAGATTCTCATAATCTTTTTGTTGTAAAGAATTTATTGCATTTGCCCCACATTCTGCAGTATAAAAGTATTTTGCATCTCCATAATTCGGGTCAAGTTCAAGTGTCTTGCTGAAATAATAAAGTACTGTATCCGAATAATTTAAATCATATCCTTTCAGTGGTTTACTGTCATAGGCGTTGTAATGAATATAATAGCCTAAATAGTAATATATTTCCTTGTCATTTGTATTTATTTCAAGTGCTTTTTGCATGTAGCTAATTGCCAAAGGATAATTTTCATTATCAAATGCATCAAGTCCGAGTTGTTTATAATTCTCAGTTTGTCCAAATATCTTTGAAACGATTATTACCATCAATATGATAATGCTTATTTTTATCATGCTGCTGTCTTTATTAATGTGTGGTAACGATTGAGGCTATGCGTAGTTTGGGATTTAAAACTCCAAACTTTCAATTTATCACTAATTTTTATTAATGCTACAAACCTCAATATTATCATATTGCCCAAATTACGTATAGCCTTTGTTAGGCACTGGCATTGTTTGTTTTCAGTCATTTTATCTTTCAAATTTGCTACAATTTTTTATTTCTTACGGTGCGTTGGCAAAGCCATACTCTTTTGTAATTTTCGGTCAAGCGTTGA
>DYPF01000416.1 GCA_020720105.1 Chloroherpeton thalassium | reverse complement strand
CTCGCCGGGCACTGTCCCGATATTGAATCGGGACCGCTCAAAGTCCTACTTATTATGGGCTGCCACTATTTAATTCTTTGTAAATACATGTATCTTGTTAGGCTGATTCTCATCTGAAGCAAATACAATTCCTGATGAATTAACACTGACTGATTCACATCTTTGGAGTTTATCATTTCCAATAAAGGCTAATATTTTTCCGTTACTATCTGTCTTTATCACTTTATTAGTGAAACTCGCAAAATATAGATTTCCATCAGTATCCTGTGAAATGTATCCAGCGGCGTATGAAAAATCCCATTGTCTAACAAAGTTGCCACTGAGGTCATAAACTTCGATATAATTACTTGAATTCACGCCCCCCGCAATTATTTTATTATCCTGAATTTCCAAACCACTTGTGTAAAAAGAACTACCTTCACTTACTTGTTTCATTTTCCATTTTGTCACATATTCACCTGATGAATTTAGCTTAACTATATCGTTATTAGACACATCTGTTATATAATAATTATTATCCGAATCTGTGATTACCTCTCTCAATATTGTTGAATTTGAAACATAAAAGTCTGATGTAATATTTCCTGAATTATCAATTTTCAATAATCGACCTCCTCCAGAATTTACTGCTAACAAATCACCATCATTTGCCCAACTTAGTCCTCTCAATATTATTCCAGTTGATATTAGGTTTTTATCAAAAGAATAATCACTGTTATATATTTTAATTATTCCAGATTGATTGTCACTCACATAAATTTTGTTATTTTCATCAAATTCAATTCCGTAACCATAACTAAAGTCTCCAAACGAGGTCGTATAAGAATAATTTTCCAAAATATAACCACTATCAGGTTGACTAAAACCTGATTGTCCAAGTTGATTATTTATTGCTTTTACCTTGTAATAATATATTTTCCCTGCAAAAACAGTCTCCGAATCACTGTAACTATTTATATTTGTTGTTTGTATTTCTGCGAAATCTTCATTATTTCCTGAACGATAAATAATATAATTGTCAGCTCCATTAACACTATTCCATTCAATATCTATTGAGCTACTTGAAATTCCATAACCTATGTTTGTTATTATTGGAGATTCGAATCCTGATACATAACCATAATCATAATTTGTAAAATCACTCAATTCGTCAGATGAATTATTTACTCTAATTTTATAGTAATAATAAGCTTCTGATATAAGTTCAGACGAATCAATATAATTTGAAGTCTCTGAAAAACCAAAGCTTTTATAATCGTTTAGAGTTGAATCAAACCTAAAAATCTCAATTCGTTCGGTTTTTGGTGGATTGTTCCATTCTAAAAAAATCTTATCGACATAATCTCCTTTTGAAACTCTGAACTCATTGGGGGTATCAAGTAAAAATTCTATTTCGAGTTCCTTCTCTTCACATGAAAAGAAAACAATGAAACTTGTTGCTAAAAATAATAGGTGTATCTTTTTCATAGTTTTAAATTTAAGTTATTTATTTGCTGTTTTTCTTTCTTGGTTGCCCATAACACCCCAATACCCGCAATATTGCGTCCCGATAGCTATCGGGATCCACTAT
>DYPF01000112.1 GCA_020720105.1 Chloroherpeton thalassium | reverse complement strand
CAAAATATTTCAAAATTGTCATTCCCGTGCAAACGGGAATCCACTACTATAGAGGGTTTTATGGATTTCCACTTTCGTGGGAATGACTGCAAATCTGACTTATGAGACAGCCTCCCTACAAAGCACCACCTAACACCTATTCATATCTCAATGCATCAACTGGATCGAGCGAGGCAGCCTTATAAGCAGGAAATACTCCAGAGGCTAATCCCAAAAGTACCGAAATAGATAAACTAATCAATACCCATTTTACCGAAATTGTAAATGAAGTACCTACAAATATTCCTAAACCACCACCAACTACTACTCCAAAAATTGTTCCAAATAAGCCCCCAAGCAATGTTAGTACTATAGTTTCCGATACGAATTGCAAGACGATAAGTCTTTTCTTTGCACCAACTGCTTTCCTTATTCCAATCTCGCGTGTGCGTTCTTTTACTGTTATAAGCATAATATTTGTTATGCCAACTCCAGCAGCAATAAGGGCGATTATACCACAGAAGACACCAAAGTATGTCAAGTATCCCGTAAGGCTACCAAATTGATCGGATAATGATTCATTAGTTTGTATTTCAAAGTTATTTTCTTGCCATGGTTTTAGATTTCTAATAATTCGCATTTGACCAATGGTTTCATCTAAAATATAAGAAAATTCAATAGGATTATTAGCTTTAATAATTAGATTTACGTCCTGTTCCCATTGAGATGAAAACTTAGTCAAAAATTGACTTAATGGAATTATGATTATATTATCCTGACTTTGTCCTAATAAAGCACCTTTCGGCTTAAGTGTCCCAACAATAGTAAAAGGTTTATTATCAATTTTAATTTCTTTGCCAACCACATTTTTTTCATTAGGAAATATTTTAACTAATACATCATTACCAACTACTGCAAAATTCCTATGATATTCAATATCAGTTTGAACTAATGCACGACCTTCCATTATTTCTGCATCCGATGATGTTATAAAATAATTATGGTCAGTCCCTACTAACTGAACATCGGGATCTGTTTCTAAATTACTTGATTTGATAACAAAACCAGCTGACTGAGCTGCGCCTGTAACTATTGCATAATCAGCAATATTCTCTTGTAATTCTAAATATTGACGGTAGGAAATTTCAGGACGATTTCTATACTTAAACCAATCATTTCCTCCCATTTGAATTGCAGGCATCCTTGTGATAAAGAATGTGTATCTTCCGAGTGATTCTATCTGTTTATTAACTGTGCTATCTATTGAATTAGTTAACGAACCCGAGAAAGTAATTGCAAATACTCCGATTGCAATGCTTAATAAAGTAAAAAAAGCTCTTAATTTCTGACTTCTAATGCTATCAAAGGCTTGGTGAATTATATCATAAAACTTTTCCATACTATTCATACCTCAGGGCAATTACTGGTTCAAAATTTGAAGCTCTTATTGCTGGAATTAATCCAGAAACTATTCCAACAATTATCGAAATGACTGATGAAATCAACAATAAATCAAGCGGCATATATGGCGATAAAAAGCTAACTTGTGGTACATATTCAATTACGATAGTACCAGTAATATATGCAACCAACGAAGTGAAAATGAAAGATAATACTGCACCTAAAAAAGACAAAATCATTGCTTCGAAAACTATCTGCATCAGAATTATCCTTTTTTTAGCACCGAGTGCTTTACGAATACCAATTTCACGAGTACGTTCAAAAATTGACACAAACATAACATTTACAATTCCAATAATACCAACAATAAATGATAGTAAAGTCATACCAATTCCCACCGACCACACAACGGTTCGAATTGTTGCTAATTGAGCTTCGAATGCTTTTGTTTCGTTTATCGAAAAGTCATTTTCTTCACCCGGATCCAAGTTGCGAACTATTCTCATTTTTCCTTCCACTTCTGCTCTGGCATTATCAAGATTTTCTACAGAACCAGCTTTCACTGCAATTGAAAAAGATCTTCTAAATCTTCCAAATGTTTTCATAAATGTAGATAATGGCATATAAACTATGTTGTCTAAAAAGTCGAAAAAAGTAGTTCCTTGCTTTTTAATTACACCAACAACAAGGAATTTACTACCTTCAATTTTGATTTCCTTACCCACAGCGTCCCCTTTTGGAAAAATTGTTTCAGCTACTTTATAACCTAAACAGACAACACTTGAATTAAATTGGTCTTCGTTTTGTGTAAAAAATCTACCTTCTTCTATGGTTCCACCAGGTGTAAAGCCAAATTGATGATATGTTCCTTGCGATGTAATGCCATTATATGTATTACCTGCAAATTTTATTTCGGTTTGCCATCTTCTTGCTACAGGCACTGCAAGTTCTACATCTGTCAAGGATTCAATTAATTTATCTGCTTGACGAAGAGATATATTTGGTCTGTTGCGGACATCTTTCCATGATTTACCTCCAGCCCAATCGTGCTTGTCAACATACATTACGTCCACTCCCATCATCTTGAAAGAGTCGGACATTGCTTTATCCAAACCCGAAAGTACCCAGCCCATCAAAAGTACAAATGAAATTCCAATTATAACACCTAAAGATGCTAAAAATGACCTCATTCTATTGCTTTTAAGCGAATCGGATGCTTGTAAAAAGGCTTCTCGCATTTCGAATATTTTCATTTGTTAAATTCAGTTAAATAAATATTTTAGCCAATATATAATCAAATATATATTGGCGTTGGATTTTTATAATCATCAATCACTAATCCATCTCGTAACTTAATAATTCTACTTGCATGCTTTGCAATATCTTCTTCGTGAGTGACAAGAATTATTGAATTACCATTTCTCCATAAATCAGCAAACAACTTCATAATTTCCTCACCTGTTTTAGTGTCTAAATTACCTGTTGGTTCATCAGCAAAAATCAAACTCGGATTATTTACTAATGCTCTTGCTACTGCTACTCTTTGTCTTTGTCCGCCTGATAATTCAGTAGGTTTGTGATGCATTCTGTCGCCTAAACCGACATCCTCTAACGCCTTTATAGCTCTTTCGTGTCTTTCGTCTGCTGGCACACCCGCATAGATTAATGGCAATTCTACATTTTTTATGCAATTAGCTCTGGGCATTAAATTAAATGTTTGGAATACAAAACCAATCTTTTGATTTCTAATTACTGCTAAATCATCATCATCTAAACCACTCACATCAACTCCATCAAGATAAAAGCTACCGCTTGAAAGAGAATCTAAACATCCTAAAATGCTCATCAAAGTAGTTTTGCCCGAGCCCGATGGTCCCATAATTGAAACATATTCATTATAATCTATGGATATATTTATATCTTGCAATGCAGCTACAATGGTTGATTCCATTTTATAGATTTTGCTAAGATGTTCAGTTAAAATTAATTTTTGATTACTCATCAGATAAACTACATTTTCTTTTTAAATGCTTTCTTTTTGTCCTTGTTTTCTAAGGTTACTTTTACACTATCATCTAATAATTTACTTATTGCTTGAAAACTTCCAGATACTACAGTTTCCCCAAGTTTAAGTCCATCTGTAATTTCAATATAACCATCATCTGAAATACCAGTTTTCACTTCGCGAGTTCTAACAATATCTTTTTCTTGAATAAATACTATCATAGGAGGTCGTTTCTTAATCTTATCCTCTTCACTATCTTTTACTTGTTGGATGCCATCTGGACGAACATCATCAGCAAATTTTACCCTTGTTGTTACGGATTGAAGTGGAACTGCGATTGCATCGTATTTAGTTTCGGTAGTAATTTCAGCATTACAGCTCATACCTGGTCTTAATTTTGGATCGGGATTAATGATTCTCACTTTCACGTTAAAATTAGTTGATTGATCTTGGGTCATTGTTGTACTTTGAATTGCAGAATGTCCAATTTCAATTACAATGCCTTTCAAAATCAAGTCCGGCAAGGCATCAACTTCGATTGATGCAGTATCACCTTTTTGAATTAGGATAATATCATTTTCGTCAACTTCAACAATTGCATTCATTACGTTTAAGTCCGAAACTCTAAGCATTTCAGTTCCTTGAAATTGTTGAGTACCAAGTACTGTTTCCCCTATTTCAACATTTCTTGCTGTAATCACACCATCAATCGGAGCAAAAATAGTCGTTCTTTCAGCATTCTTTTCAATTTGCTTTAAAGATGCTTTAGATTGCTGGTATCTGGCAATACTTGATTGATAATTTGATTGTAAAGTTTGATAATTTGTTGAATACGTATCAAACTCTTGCTGTGAAATATATTTATTTTTATAAAGTTCTCTAGCTCTTTTCAGTTCAGTTTCTGCTTGTTTCACTCTTTCGGAAACGGCTTCGGCATCTAATTTTGCAGCTTCAACAGATGCTCTGTATTGCTCTAACATTGTTTCGATAATATCAGGCTTAATTCGAATTAATAATTGCCCTTTTTTTACTGAATCACCTTCTTCTACACCCAAATAAACAACTTCTCCACTTGTTTCGGGAGAAACTTTTACTTCGGTTTCAGCTTGAATTTTACCAACAGCAGACACCTTTTGAACAATTGTTCTGTTTGCAACTTTTTCGACAGCTACTTCTACTGGTTTATCTTTATTATTCATAAGTGAAGCAGCAACTATAATTCCAATTACTACTATTGAAATAAAAATAATAAGATTTCTGGTATTTTTTTTCTTTTTTGCCATTTATTCCTCTCGCTAATTTTTCAACTTTTTATTTATTCATTTTTATTAAAATTATTCGTATTTGCTTCAATTTCGGATTTAAAATAAACTGCAGTCTTGCTGACTTGGTCGTATAAACTTTGTTTTGAAGTTCGTAAAACAAACAAGAAAGCTACTAAAATTACAAAACTGACTAAACTTGATAAACTACTTAAAAAAGATATACTTGTAAACATAAACACTACTTGTATAAATGATTCTAAATGCTTTATCACAAATCGAGTTGTTAATTGGGACATCGAAGCGTAACGCATAGATTCATCAGTAATGATAATTCCTAACATCATTTTGCCCAAGGTTGCTTGGAAGAATATTTCCATCGAGTAATAAACAAAGGTTACAACTAATGATAGAGGTAAAAATTTACTTTGAAATTCTTCCATAAATACTGGGTCCATCAATTTTGTCAAATCAATATTGATAAACTCTTTAAATAAGCCAAATGCAAACCCTAAACTACTTGTGATTACACCCAGAATAATAAAGTCCAGCAATGCTGCAGCAATTCTTCTTCCAATACCAACTCGGTAGTCAAACACATTGAATTGAGGGTTATAGTCTGGCATCAATGACCTAAACTTATCCTGTTCACTCTGAAAATTGTTATTTTCTTCCATTATTATTCCTTAATTTTTTAATTTCCAATGAAATATTCAATTTCTTTTTGTGCTAATAAATAATAATATAAACTTGAAATATAATTAATTTTTGAATTTATATATAAATTATTAGCTGTAATCAAATCCATAATGCTTGCAGTTCCAACATTAAATCGTTCTTGTAGTACTTTTAAATTCATTTCTGAGGCAAATGCAGATTTTTCTGCAATTTTAATTTGCTTTTCGGAGGCTTCAAGGTTCAAAAACGCTTGCTCAATTTCGGTTGCAATAGTCCTTTCCAAATTTATTTTTTGATATTCTTGCACCTTGTAATTATACTCAGAAAATTGGATTTGTGTATTTGTTGCAAATCCATCAAAAATTGGAACACTTAAATTTAATCCAATATAAGACCTTCCTTTATTGGAAAAATCTACAAATTCATTATTGCTCCAACTCCATCCGCCGCCTAATTGTAATTTTGGGAAATAATATGAACGAGCAATTCTTGTCTGTGCATTGTAATATTCTAATGATTTTAATGATGCTTGATAATCTTTCCTATTCTTTAAAGCATTTTTGACTGCATCTTGATAATTACCAACTGACTTTCGGAAGTTTTGTATTTCTGTCTCGTCTGTTTTGAATCGTTCTATCTCGGTTACGAAATCTGCGTTTTGAATTGGCTCTAACCCGATAAATGAAAGTAGTGAAACTCTAGACAAATTCAAATCATTTTCGGATTTAGCTAATTCTAACTCCAAACTTCCTAAATCTGCTTCCTTTGAATATACAATTGTAATTGGAATTTGTCCTACTTCATTTTTTGCTTTTATACTTTCTAATTCTTTTTTTCCTTTATCCAAATTATCTTTTCTAAATTCCACAACTTGTTTTTTTAAAGCATAATCAAAATATTTTCGAATAACATTAATTTTGATAAAATTCTTAGTTTGCTCGAAAGATAATTTTGCTTTTTCAAAATTTGTTTGTGCCGAAGTGAAATTTGCTTCTCTATTAAAGCCATCAAATAAATACATCCCAGCAGAAACTCCCATATTATAGGAGTTTGGAGGTGTTTCGCCCAGAGGAATAATCTGCCCTCCAACATTTACGGTTTGCCCGCCGGCAGTATTTAACTGACGCGAATATCCCATAGTATAACTAACATTAGGCAGATACGAACCAAATGCACTTTTTATTGAAGAGTTTGAAGCAGTAATCAACGCTTTTGAAGATAATACATCAAGATTCTGGTTCATTGCAATTTCAATTATTTCGGGAAGAGTATAGGAATTACCTTCTTCCTGTGAAAATACATTAGTAGAAATAATTGAGAAGATAATTAAGAAAATTGGAATTCTATTCATTTTTTTGATTTATTTCATTACAACTATAGTGATACGAAGTAAAATGAATAATGTTTCAATATCCTTTTTTTACTTTTTATGGAATTGTAAATTATCTTGTTCTGATGTGAAAATCTATCCTAATTCGTTAATTATTCTTAATTTGCATTTTTGTAATTTACACTTTTTGCAAATGAATCTTTTTTACTTTTTAGAATTTCTTGAAAATGAATTTCCATCTAACTATGCATTGAAAGATGATAAAATTGGTATTCAAATTCATAGTGGAAATCTCGAAGTAGATCAATTACTAATTGCGTACGAAATTACACCAGAAGTTATTATCGAAGCACTACAAAACAAAATTGATACGATTCTTACATTTCACCCACTAATTTTTTCGCCCTTGCAAACAATTACCCAAGACGAACGAGTTGGCAGATTAACCACTTTGCTTATTAGGAATAAAATCACAGTAATTTCGCTACATACTCGATTTGATGTTTATCCGCAAGGTACGAGCTATATGTTTGCTAAAGCCTTAGAGTTGGATGAGATTAAACCTTTATTTCCCATTAATGAAAATCAGAAATATGGTATGGGTGCCTGCGGAAAGTTCGGCTTGGGTGTGAAAATTCAAGATTTACTTTCCAAAATTCATAATATTACTCAAGCTCCTATTAGGTTTTCGAGAAGTAAGAAAGAATTAATTAAAAAAGTGGCAATTATTGGTGGTAGTGGGACGAGTTTCTTAAGCTCTGTAATAAATGAATCTTATGATGCTTTTATTACTGCTGATATTTCTTATCATAATTTCCATATTGCTGATAATGTCTTTAATTTAATTGATGCAGGACATTACGAAACAGAATCATTTATTGTTTCTACTTTATTTAACTTGCTTAAATCGAAGTTAAATGAATCCGAAATCAGTCTTATTAAGTCTGGAACACTTACTAATCCAGTATATTACTATCCTAATACCGATGTAATTAGGAAAAATCAAGAAAATTTTATATTAAATAAATTAGGTGAATAATGTCAACACAAAATCATTTTTTAGCAGGTCTGTCATATATTGACCAAAGATTAGACGATTTGAATGAGGAGTTTGGAGATCTCCCTGAGTTAGAGAAAGAAAAGCAAAGAGAATCTATAAATACCAAAATCCAAGTTGAAGAAACTCAACAAATTTTGGAAGAGATTACTAAATTTGTTGCTTCTGCTAAAATTACTTTAGTTGAACTTAAAGATAGAGAAGATAAATTAGTTAATCAACAATTCTTATCTCGCAACAATAAAGAATTTGATGCTATTTCCCGCGAAATTGATCAAATAAGATTAGACCATACTTCCTTATCCGAAAAAATGAGAAGCGAAGGTATCAAAGATGAAAATTTAAATAAAATTTTGGAAGAGCAAAAAGCTAATTACGAAACTCTACAAAAGGAAATCAAAGATATTTCTTTAGAAATTGAAGAATTAGCAGGTGAACAAAAGCAAGAAGTTAGAGACTTGAAGCGACAAAAAGATTCTTGTACTTCCAAAATTACTACTATAAATTTGAAAGAATATAATCGTATCCGTAAAAATTATAACGATGCAGCAGTTCAAGTTAAAAGAAATAGTTGCTCTGGATGCTATAATGCAGTTCCCACACAACGAATTGTAGAAATTCGCAATAACAAAGATATGTTGTTTTTATGTGAGAACTGCGGTAGAATTTTATTATCTGATGATTTAGAAATTAATGATGATTTAGTAAAATCGTTAATTTAGGTACTTGTTAGCACTAATTATTTCCCTTCCCGTAGGGAACAGGCATGCCTGTTCCCTACAAATTCCCTCTCGGTGAGTGGGAATTTTTTCTTTATCAGAACCTCCCCCTAACCCCCTCACAGAGGGGGAATAGGAAAAAAATCCC
>DYPF01000415.1 GCA_020720105.1 Chloroherpeton thalassium | reverse complement strand
TCTTTTGAAATATTTAAAAGTCAGACCTAATCAAATGGTTTGACTTTTTTAATTTTATGGCTAAAAAAAATGATAAAATCGAACAGTTATTGTATTGTGATTTTAAATTTATTCTTTAAATTTGTTTAATTGCTACAATACACAATCCCGTTCAGATTCATCCAATATGACAGCAACTTCTAACAATCAATTGAGCATATCGATAACAATATTGATATTGGTTTTAACTTTTTCTTTTAACGCAATTTCGCAAAACAGAGGATTGGTTTTTAATCAATTAAACGATAATTATGTTGTGGTGCCTGATAACCCAACATTAAACATTACTAATAATTTCTCACTTGAATTTTGGTTGGTTCCAAGAAAAACAGAAGCTTTTGCTACTATACTTCAAGAAGGAGAGTGTTATGGATCTCAACAAAGTTATTTTGTTATACAAAGAGAGGATACCACAATCAATTTTGTGTTTAATTGCAGTGGTAATTGCAACTATTATAACGAGTATAAATGTGATACAAAGCTAAGATTAGGTGATTGCCAGCATATTGCCATCTCATACAGTTCCGATGGTGTTAAAATTTATATTGATGGTTTACTTCAACCTGGTCACTACACAAATGGCGCATATTGTGGCGATTTATACGAAAGTCCAAAAGATTTTTGGGTTGGTTCGTATCGATATTTAAATGGAACGACGGGGGCATATTTCGATGGTTTGCTCGATGAACTACGAATCTGGAGCAAGGTATTGACCCAGAATGAGATTAATTCTAATATGAACAATGCTTTGACTGGTGACGAAATTGATTTGCTTTTATATTACAATTTCGATTCTTTAACTATCGGTGACAACTCAATCATTTTCAACCAATCAAATTCGACAGGAGCAAGCTTAAATGGCACAACACAAAGCTCAACTACAAGTTCTCCTTTTTCTTATGGCTCTTGCTTTTCATATGAACAAACATACCAAGCTGAAATCAATATTAGTGACATTAAAATATTTCCAAACCCAACCACTGGCGATTTGAATATTTCTGGTGAAAATATCACTCAAATCGAAATTTGGAATTCTATTGGTAGAAAGGTTTTTGAAAATCAGACATTGGAGAATGAGACCACAATTGACGTTTCTGATTTTGAAAAAGGAGTTTACTTTGTAAGACTCTATTCAAATAACGAAATGGTAACGAAACAATTTGTTAAAGAATAACACATTTAAGGTCTTCGGCCTATTTCTTGATTTTGTAACTGGCAATTTATCAATCACATAGCTTAATAAATTACGATATAAAATTATTCAAAACACTTAATTGTAGATGAGCATATGAAATCTTCGCCTGTAATATCGGTCATTATTTGCACCTACAATCGCGAAAAATTTCTACCAAATGCTCTTGATAGTTTAAAAAACCAAACTGCGGATAAATCTATATTTGAAATTGTAATTGTTAATAACAATTCGACAGATAGTACTGAAGAAATTTCTTTAACATTTCAAAAAAATAATCCACAACTGCAAGTAGTGTATGTTGTTGAAAAAAATCCAGGCCTTTCATTTGCACGGAACAAAGGTATTG
>DYPF01000006.1 GCA_020720105.1 Chloroherpeton thalassium | reverse complement strand
TAACATTAAAAAATATTGTTCAATTAATAGCAATAATTATTCTACCATTTAATTATAATGATTATTATATTTAAATAAAATATAAAAATAAAAAATTATTTATCAAAATATTTGGTTATTTAATAATAATTGTTTATTTTTGTTTTAAATTATTTATAATAATAAAAATAAAGGAGAATAATATGGCAACAACTGATTATTTACCAGCAAAAGATTCAGATTTACAATCTTGGACACAAAATTTTCTTACTGTAGCAAATGCTAATTTAGTTGCATTAGGACTTGTAGCTGCAGATACAACACCCATTACATCAGAAAAGGGTAGTTATGATACTGCAATAACAAATAATAATACTAAACAGGCAGAAGCTAAAGCTGCAACACAACAAAAATCAACAGTAAAAAGTAATTTAACAACAAAAGTACGTATTTTAGTAAGAAAAATACAAGCTAATCCTGCTGTATTGCCACAATTAAAAGCACAATTAGGAATAACTGTAGGAGATGGAGGTCTAACACCAATAGTACCACAACAACCAATGGAATTAATAGCTGATCCTGCAGCATCAGGTGTTAATAAATTGCAATGGAATAGAAATAATAACCCTTATGGTATTGTATTTGTTGTAGAATATCAACTAAATGTAACAGAATCATGGCAATTTGCTGGAACAACAACAAAATCTACTTTTGAACATATTGGTCAAGTCCCAGGAAGAATGCTTTTTTATCGTGTAAAAGCTCAAAAGAATGAATTAGTAAGTGAACCAAGCAATGTAGCAGTAGTTTATGCAACATAAATTATTGTAAAATTAATATTAGCATAAAAAAAAGAGGCTGTACCAAAAAGATATAGCCTCTTATTATATGTAATTAATTATAAAACTTATTTATGCTTCTTAATTTCTTCTGTTAATTTAGGTAAAACAGCAAAAACATCGCCAATAATAGAATAATCTGCAACTTTAACAATAGGTGCATCTTTATCTTTATTAATTGCAAGAATAAATTTAGATGAAGACATACCAGCAAGATGTTGAATCGCACCAGAAATACCACATGCAACATAAAGAGTAGGTGAAACTGTCTTGCCAGTTTGTCCTACTTGTTCAGAATGGGGTCTCCAACCCGCATCAACAACTGCTCGAGAAGCACCAACAGCTGCTCCGAGAGTATCAGCAAGGCTTTCAATCATATCAAAGTGTGGTGCATCTTTCAAACCACGACCTCCGGAAACAATAATATCAGCTTCCTTAACATCAATCTTACCTTGATTCTTAAAAGTATCAATAACTTTAGCTTTAAGGTCAGTTTCAGTTAGTTCGGGAATAAATTCTTCGATAGAAATGCTATCTACAGGATTAATTTTGGGTGTAAATACGTTTGGACGAAGCGAAAAAACTTTAACATCAGTATTAATATGAGCGGAAATAACTGATTTAGCAGCATAAACAGGCTTTTTGATTGTAATATTATCACCATTTAAGGAAAAATCAATAATATCCGAGAAATAACCAGCCTCAAATTTAGCAGCAATACGAGGAGCGAGCTCGATACCATGAGAATTAGCACTAAAAATGAATACATTTGGAGAGATTTTATCTGCAAATTGTTTGATAGCCTTAGCTACAGCGGCAGAAGAGAATGAATCCAAAAGATTATGTTTAATATTATAAACTTTATCAATACCATATTGCTTTAGAGCATCAATTTTAGTTTCATCAATATTAATACCGACAGGAAAAATAGAAGCATTTGCTTGAATTTTAAGAGAATAGGCGAGAGAAGCAACTTCAAACGCAACTTTTTTAAGATTATCTTTGTAAAAATCTAGATAAATAATAACATTCATCGATGCCTCCTAATAAATTTTAGCTTCTTCGTGAAGCAAATTAACAACTTGTAAAATATCTTCTTCTGAATCTGTAAAGATTTTGTTCAAACGAGTCTTGCTGGGCAATTCCATTTTATCAATAGTGATAGTTGGATTAGTAGAAATAGGTGAAATAGTATCAATAGGCTTCTTTTTTGCTTTCATAATGTCTGGTAATTTGGGATATCTAGGAATATTCAAGCCTTTATTAGCCGAAAAAATAGCAGGAAGTTGAAGTTCAAGAACTTCTTTGCCACCTTCGATCTCTCTTTCAACAATAGCATTATTATCGTTAAGTGTAAGTTTAGTAATAGAAGTAGCCAAAGGGAGATCAAGGAATTCGGAAATGTAAGAAGGAACTTGAAAGGAATCGAAATCAATGCTTTGCTTGCCCAAAAAGATAATATCGGGATTGAATTGTTTGGAATATTCAGCGATATTCTTTGCAACAAACATTGAGTCAAAAGCATTTCCAGCATCAACGAGCACAGCGTTATCAGCACCCATAGCCAAAGCAGACCTAAGAGTTTCAAGATTGTCTTGACTGCCGACAGTGATGGCAGTAACAGTACCGCCGTTCTTTTCTCTAATCTGCAGAGCTTCTTCGAGAGCATACTCGTCATAAGGATTTAAAATAAATTTAACATTATTATTGTCAATAGACTTCCCGTCACCGCCAACAAGAATTTTAGTAGTTGTATCTGGCACACGAGATATTGCAACTAAGATATTCATAATACCTCTTTAAATAAATGAATAGAATATTAAAAAAAATCAAAATTAACAATAAAAAAATTAATGAGCAAATAATTTTGATATGAAGGGTTATGTTCTCAAAATAAACATCAAAGAATCAGTAAAATCTAAAGTTTTTTTGAACATACAAAGAGGAATATCAACGAGATTTTTATCAGTGGGAAGATTTAACTTAACTCTTGATAATTCTTGGAATAATTCAATTTTAAAGGTGCCTGTTTGAGTAGCAACATCTTTACTGCAATAAACAACATTCCAAACTAAATTGGCATTTTTTAGCAGTTGTGTGTCGATAGTAATAGTTTTATCAAAAGAAGATGAAGCGGATAAGTCAACTTTAAATTCTTTGATAATTGATTTATTTTCCGAGATAATTTTGAAGTCAATTCCAGCAATAATCCCTTTTGAAATTGATGAAGAAATTCTAATACAACCGATTTTGGGATCAATTAAAGCAATGCGATTTACTTTCATAAATTTTCCATTAACTATTTAGTACAAAAATATAAAATGAAAACGAATATCAAACAAAAAAATCAAATAATTATAAAATTATTTGATTTTAAGAAAAGGAAATTAATAATTGTGATGTTTCTCTGGAGATTATCTTGCTAATTCGAGCTTTTCTGAATACTTTTTAGCAAAAATAGTAAATACAACACTATAAGCAAGAGTACTAAGTAAAGAAGCTCCGTAAAAGGGAATTGCATTTACATAACAGCTAACGAAGCCTTCAATTGATTGAGGATACCAAGCAAAAAACACTACGAAATTTGATAAGATGTAAAATATTGTAGGAGCTACTAACGATTTGGAGAAAGTATCAAAATAACGATTCTTCAAATTATAGATTATAGAAATTGATATTGCAAAGAATAATGCAAGATAATTTGCCCATGCAGTTGAATAGAAACCAATGAAAATATCACTTAGGAACATACCAAACAAAGGTAGAAATAAGGAAATTTTCTTATTTTTAAAAATTGTTGAAGCAAAAATACCAATTGCAAAAATAGGAGTAAAGTTGGAAATATGGGGGATTAATCTGGTTAAAAGTATAAGCCCCAAAGCCAATGCCATTAAGATATATTGAGTTGATTTTTTCATAATATTTTTATAATAGTTAATTATTTATTTACAAAATTAGCACATAAGAATGATATAGCAATGAATTATTTTAGTTTACATAATGTAGATTATATTTAAACTATATTCATTATTTCTTATTTTTCATTTTCTTTAATGCTTCAATTAATTGAGAATCATCTGAAAGTTGTTTAAGTGTATTCATAACATTTTCTCCGTTATTGGTTTTAAGTTTATCTTCAATCTTATGAAGCATTTCTTTAACCATCATACTTCTGAAAAGTTCTTTTTGATTAGCAGGAATATCATCCTTATTATTTTTATCGTCACTCATAATTAAAATGCTTAATAATTTTACAAATTTTACAAAGTTGAAAAATGAATTTTCTCATTATTGATAGTATATTTGATTTTGCCAGTAAGTTTATGATTATTATATGGAGTATTAACAGATTTTGAGAGAAACTTAGTTGAATCTACAATCCATTCTTCGTTTGGATCGAAAATTGTGATATTTGCCTTTGCACCTTCTTCAAAAACAACTTTTGAAAGTTTTAATAATTTACGAGCATTAATCGACATTTTTTCAATCAATTGATTTAATGTTAAATGGTTTGGAACAACTAAATATGTGTAAGCAATACCAAATGCAGTCTCTAAGCCAACTATCCCATTCATAGCTTTATCAAATTCGGTTTCTTTTTCTAATTTGGAATGTGGAGCATGATCAGTTGCAATAACATCAATTGTACCATCCTTTAAACCTTCGATTATAGCGTCAATATCAGCTTGTTTTCTTAAAGGTGGATTCATTTTATAATTAGTGCAATAAGTAGCTAATAAATCATCAGTTAGAGAGATATGGTGAGGAGTTACTTCACAACTAACTCTTTGTCCTTTCTTTTTAGCATCTTTTATAATATCAACAGACTTACATGTGCTAATATGCTGAGCATGATAACGTCTATTGCCAGTAAATTCGGACAAATATATGTCTCTCATTAAAATAATTTCTTCAGCAACTGAAGGATAACCTTTTAAACCTAATTTAATAGATAAATCAGATTCATTCATATCAAAACCTTTAGTAAGATTATGCTCTTCGCAATGCTGTGAAATCAATAAATCTGAAGGGGCTGAATATTCAAAAATTCTTCTCATAGTATCTGAATTCATAACTGATTTACCGTCATCAGTAAAAAGTACTGCTCCATAAGAAGCCATTTCCATCATATTTGATAAATGAGTTCCATCTTGATTTTGTGTAAGTGTACCAGAAACAAAAACATCAACTAATTTGTCTTTAGCTTTTGTATTTATATAACTTATAACTGTTTTATTATCAATAACTGGATTAGTATTTGGCATCACTACTACTCCTGTAAAGCCGCCATTTGCCGCAGAATTAACACCACTATCAATATCTTCTTTGTATTCAAAACCAGGATCACGGAAATGAACGTGCATATCGAAGAAACCAGGTGAAGCAACCAAACCAGTAGCATCAATAATTTCGGTATTAGTATCTACTTCAAATTGCTCATTAATTGCTTGAATAATCCCATCTTTTATCCACAAACTCGTTACTTTGTCTATGTTTTGCGTAGGGTTAATTAATCGAATGTTTTTAAAACAAATATTCATAACTAAAAGATTAAGTAAAATAAATGCAAAATTAAGAAATATCAAAGATTGTTGGAGTATTTGTTGATATTTTTTTCTGTTCGTAATATTTTTTTAAGAAAGTATCTCGGTGAAAACTTGTTTTCCCGTAACTATCTAATGCTTCGAAATGTTTTTTAGTTGCATATCCCAAATGACTTGCAAATTGATATTTTGGAAATAACACATCTAAATAATTTGCAACAAATCTATCTCGAATAACTTTAGCGATTATAGATGCAGCTGCAATGGAAATTGACTTAGAATCTCCTTTTACAATAGTGGAGAATTCGACTGCTTCCATATTTAGAAAATAATTACCATCTACTAAACAATGAAAATTCTCATCTTGTTTCAACCTTCTAATTGAAAGATTCATAGCTAATTGCGAAGCATTTAAAATATTAATTTTGTCTATAATTGATGAGTCAATTATTGAAAAAGAATAAGAAATCGCATTGGAAATAATAAATTCAAACGCAACTTCCCTATTCTTTTTGGATAATTTCTTAGAATCATTGATATTGCTTATTTCATTATTTTGAAAATTCTTTGGAAAAATTACTGAAGCAGCTACAACTGGACCAGCTAAACATCCTCGTCCAGCTTCGTCAATTCCAGCAACTAAGATATTTTTATCCCAAAAAGATTGTTCAATTTGAAAATCAGGAAATTGCAATTAAAAATCTTTGATTAATGTTAAAAATTCATTTCTCAAGCTCATATCATTAAGCATATAGCCACGCATTACAGAAGTTATCATTTGTGTATCCTCTTCAGATTCTTCAACTCCACGTGAAATCATACAATAATGTTTAGCTTTGATAACAACTCCAAGTGCTTTAGGTCTAAGTATTTCCTGTAAATAATCAGCAATTTGTTCACCAAGTTCTTCTTGGATTTGAGGTCGCCGAGCGAACCAATCAACTACCCTACTCAACTTGGAAATTCCTACAACAAAATCACCAGGTATGTATCCAACTACACATCGTCCAGAAATAGTCTGCCAGTGGTGAGAGCATAGTGACATAACATCGATTCCCTGACTAATAATAAGGTTGTTCACGTGCTTACGATTAGGGAAAACTGTAAGTTGTGGCGGTGCTTCGTAACGACCTCTTAATAATTCATTGACAAACATTTTAGCAACTCGGTAAGGCGTGTGCGTACTGTTTGGATCTTGCCGTGAAATTCTTAATATATCAAGCATTTCAGAAATTTTTTGCTCTACGGCAATAATCATTTCATTTTTTTCATTAACAGAAAGGGTTTTGTTATCATTTGAATCGTATAATTCGTAACCTAAGCTGTTAATTGATGGATATAAAGAAATATCACGACTGTAATATTCTTCTTCGTTAAATTTTGTTATTAAATTTTTCATATTCTTAGAATATTTATTGTACAATGTTAATTAAAGCGTTTAATTTCAAAAGGTTCTCCATAATACTCAATCCAGTTATTCTCAGTTTCAAGAATCTTTATTCTATACAACTCACCAACTGGTAGATTTTTTGATAATTCATTCCAAAAAATTGCAGCAATATTCTCAAGTGAAGTTATCACACCCTTGAACATTTCAACATCAATATTTAAATGTTTATGGTCAACTTTACTAACTATTACTTCATTCATAATTGCTTTCAAATCTTTTAAGTCAATTAAATAACCAGTTTCTGAATTAGGAACACCTTTGATTGTAACTTCCAAAGTATAATTATGACCGTGTCCCCACAAATTATTACATTTGTCATAAGTTTGTTCATTTTGGTTATCAGTAAAAGTAGGATTGAAAAGTCTATGAGCAGCCGAAAAAACTGCCCTTCTTGTAATATAAACCATAAAAAAACGTTTTTAGTTAAAACGATTTATTATTATTTACATTTTATTATGAAATTAAAATTTCTTCAAATATATTCCCTTATTAATAAATTATTAATTTTATTTGTTTTACTTGCTTTTGCAATAAGCTGTAGTTCTGTAAAGATAAACGAGGAGAAAAACAAATTAAGACCGTCATCTATTGATACAACAACAAATATAACTCCTATACAAAATACAAATCTGAAAAAGAATATCAGTAATTTTGAGTTTAAAGGAGATTTGGATATAGCTATGAATGAAGATGAATATTCAGGTGTGTTTAGAGGTGTTTCTTATCAAGATAGTATTTTGTTTGTAGACTTTTACGGACCATTTGGAATAGATGTTGGAAGAATTGAAATTAATAAGAACACTATAAGATTAATTAATAAATGGCATAAAAAGTATTTTGAATATAATTTAGATTCAATTACTTTACAACAAGTTAACCCACTTGAGTTAGCGAATAGTATTTTCTTAGCTGAATCAATAATTGATTCTGTTATTTTTCAAGAAAATCATAATGTTATTAGTATTGATACTGGTTTTAATAAAATCAAAATCAAATTTGATATAAACAAAAACGATAAGTCAGTTACAAAATACAATATTACTACAGATTCTCTGTCAACTACCTTGACTTATAATAATCTGATTGAATTTCAAAGTGAAAAAGTACCTAATTCGATAAATTTATTAATTACTGGAAAAAAAATTAATATGAAATTATCATCAATCGAATTTACTAAACATCAATTAAATAAAGTTAATAGTAATTTCAATTTAAAAAGTCTAAAAAAAGTAAATAATTTCAATAAACTATTCAATTAAATGAACAAAGAAGAATTAAATAGAATAAGAACAGAGATAGATAAGATTGATAATGAGTTGTTTGATAATCTTCTAAATCGTAGTAAGTTAGTAGAGGAACTTCATAAGATTAAATTAAATTGTAAGGAAAATATCACTGATATTTCACGCGAACTTGCCATCAAAAATAGAATAATTTCTCTTCTTAACAATCCAGCTAAAGAAAAGGTATTTTTAAGCATTTATGATACTATTATCAGGGAGTTAAAGTTTAACAATCAACCTGCAAATATAAATTTAAATACAGAAATTTCTATTGAAATTTCAAAAAAAAAGTTTATGATAGCTGGTCCTTGTTCTGTTGAAAATTCAATTCAAATAGAAGAGTTAGCAAAAGACATTTCAAATATCGGAATAAAATTTTTACGAGGTGGAATCTTTAAAGCAAGAACTAACCCCATATCTTTTCAAGGTTTAGGAATAGATGGCTTAGAATTATTTTATAACACAGCTAAGAAGTATAATTTATATACAGTTAGTGAATTTTTAGACATTGAACAAGCTCAGTCCTATTATGAATATTTTGATGTCATCGTTATAGGTAGCCGGAATATGACTAATTTCGAGTTTTTAAAGAAAATTGGTTATCTAACTGCAAAAAATAACAAACCTGTAATTTTAAAGCGTGGATTTGGCTCAACTATTGATGAACTTGTTTCAGCAAGTCAATACTTAACTAATTCAGGAAACGAAAGTGTTATTTTGTGCCTTCGTGGTATTAGAACATTCGAGCAATCTACTGATTTTTATAGATTTACTCCAGATTTACACTCCATTATTGAACTTAGAGTTAAAACTGATTTGCCAATTATCTTCGATCCATCACATTCTGCCGGTAATTCGAAATATGTGAAGGATTTATCAATTGCAGCTATAAATTTAGGTTTTGATGGTTTGATGATTGAAACCCATAATCAACCAGACATAGCACTTAGCGATGGTAAGCAAGCTATTTCAACAAAAGTACTTCAAGACATCAACTCGTTTTTAACTAAGTAGATAAATTAATGAATATTTCTGAATTAATCTATACAGATAATATTTCTAATTACATTGATGAAAGTAATTCTGTTTTAATAATTGATAAAAAAGTATATAGTTTATTTCCAGAATTTAATACTTTTAAGAAAACTTTACTCTTTCATTCTAGTGAAATTAATAAGTCATTTTATTCTATAAATAAAATACTTAACTTCTTTATTGAGAATAAGTTATCTCGTAATTCTAAAGTATATGCTATCGGTGGTGGAACTTTATTAGACACTGTTGGATTTGCAGCTTCAATTTACAAAAGAGGAATCAACATTATTAATGTTCCAACTACCCTATTGTCAATGGCTGATGCATCAATTGGCGGTAAGAATGCAATCAACTTTAATAATACAAAGAATATTATTGGAACATTTTACTTACCTATACAAGTTTTGATTAATCTAAATTTTCTTAATACATTAGAAAATAAACACTTTAAATCTGGACTCTTAGAAATAGTAAAAATAAGTTTATTGTTCTCAAAAGAATTATTTAACTTTATAAATATTAATCAATTAAAAGATATTCGTAATTCTAAGATAATAATTGAGAAAATCATCAAGGAAGCAGTTCACTATAAAACTAAACTTGTAATGGAAGATTACTATGATGTTGGTAGAAGAAAATTACTTAATTATGGACATACAATTGCCCATTCTATCGAACTAACTAGAAAAATTCCTCACGGAATAGCAGTTGGATATGGAATGCTCTTAATGCAAAAATATGCTGAGAATTATTATGGTGCAAATCCCGAATTATCAATTACTTTGATTAAATTAATATCAAAGTTGAGAATTAAACCATTCATCTTTGAATTATCAGAGATTGAATTGGATCTAGTATTCCAAGATAAAAAACTCTCGAATAAAGAAATTGACATTGTATTTCTTAAAGACTACGAATATCCAATAATAAAAAGAGTTAGCATCAATGAATTGCGAAATAAAATCAAAAATATGTCTTAGTCTTAAGTCACTTGATAATATCAATTTAGAAGAATTAAGTGAGAGAGTAGAGAACCTCGAATTTCGATTGGATTATATTAATTTTAATGACGTTTTATCGCTTGATAATTTACAGAAATATAAAAGAATAATATTAAAAATTAGTGAATATAAGCAAATAGTTGATACTATTAATTTAATAAAGCATTCTGAAAATATATACTTGGACGTTGACTTAGAACTTTTAGAGGATTCTATTAATATAATAGAAGATGGTAAAAACTTGATTATCTCTAAGCATAATATAGACTTATATAATTATACTGAGATTATTTCAAGAATTCATAAACTATCTCATATAAATAATATAAGTATATTAAAATTAGTATTTAATGAAAAATTTAATGAAAAACCTAATGAATATTGGAATAGAAAAGTTCTGACAAAATTATATCAAGATATTCAGGGTATTTCAAAAGTTTCTATAATTTCATTTATTGAAGGAGACAAGTCATCTTTTTCAAGGATTTATTCACTATTTTTAGGTGCTCCATTCATTTATTGTGGTTTAGACAGAAACTCTTTAACAGGAAAGGGACAACTAACTTTGAATGAAGTTTATAAATATTTAAATTTACTTTGGAGTTTTGAAAAGCACAATTAACCCAATTATCAGAAATGCAATATTGGCAATCCAAGCTGATAACAAAGGATGCATACCTACAGCAAAACCTATAGTTTGTCCAATTTTTGTAAAAATTAGATATGTAAACGAAACAACTAATGCTGCACCTATTTGGACAGCCATTCCGCCTCTCTTTTTAATTGATGCAAATGGAATTCCAAAAAGTAAAACAACAATATTTGCAAAAGGAAATGCTATAATTCCATAGAATTCAGTTAGTTCTTTTTGGATGTCTTCACCACCTTTTTGCCTAAATTCAAGAAATTTGTATAATTCATTTATATTCATTTCTTCAATTTTTGTCGACATTCTTGCTAAGTCATTATTCGAGAATGTAAAAGTAATGTTTGTATCATTAATTCTTGTTTCTTTAATCTTTCTTGCTTGTATTAGTCTTTGTATTACTGAATTAAGTTGCCATGATTTATTAGTTGAGTCCCATTTAAAAGTAATTGCTGATGCCGATTTAGCAATTCTAGGATTAGTTAAATCTTGATTAAAATCAAAGATTTGCATATTATATCCATTATGAAGTTGAGCATTATAATCTCTAATTAAAACTATCCTATGTGGATTATCTCTTAAATAAATTTGGGACAAATAAACTTTGTCATTACTTTTTCCTAAGGCGCTTTTTTCTAATTCAGTTTTATATTTGTTCGTCATCGGGGACAAATGAGTAGCAAAAGCTAATTGAATTACTGTAATGAACAAAGTAAGAATCATAAGTGGAATAAATAACTTGTATAGACTTAATCCACCTGATTTCATTGCAGTTATTTCATTTGTATTAGATAAATTGCCAATAGAAAAAAGAGTTGCCAACAAAGTTGCAATTGGAAATAATATTTTAAGGATAGATGGAATATAGAATATATAATATTTTCCAATAATCAACAAAGAAGCATTTCTATCTAAAAAGTCGTCTAAATGCTCAAATAAATCAACTACGATAAAAATTAGTGATAAAGAAATAATTGAAAAGATAAAAGTTGATATAAATTTTTTGGCAATATAGATATATAGATATTTCATTACGATATTATTGTTTAGTCAAAGACGATTTTAGTAATATTCTTATTAACATTTTTTGATAATTTTATGTTGATTGATTTCGCAATAACTTTACTACCATAAGAATGAGAGTAATAATAATCAGTAACCTCGATAATTTCATCGGAAATGAAGTGAATTTTCAATTCATTCTTCTGAATTTCAACTAAATTATCATTTATCTTTTTGATTTGAATACTTGGGTGGAAATAAAAATTGAGTTCGGCATTATCTCTATTTGTAAAAATCTCGTCAGTTATCAAAATATTAGATTCGGAAACATCAAATATTCTTGATTGTTTCCTTTTTTTATCAAATAATTTGATTTTACATTCATCATCAGATGAATTAAATTTATACTCAACCGAGTAATCTTTTAGCCAAAAGAGAGATGATTTGTTGAGTGAATACTTAGCGATGCGCTCATAGTACATTGTATTGTGCATTCTTGCTGAACGATATTGATTTCTTAATTCAGGGATTGCTGTGTAGGTATATGATCCTGGATCAACAAATATTGGATAATTTTTGTAATTCATTACAAATGAAAATTTATCATTGTGATTATGACCACCTTTACCAAACTGAGAATTCCTCCCTAATGATATAGCAAAATTTATTTTTTGATTATCTATCAAAATAATTCCTATGTCCCTAAATATATTGTATTTATAACTATCTTTAGATAATATTTCAAAATTATTATCACTATAAGAGTATAAATCTTTGTTAAATCTATGATTTATTATATTGTTATGATAATTTGTAATAATACCTGAATCATTATCACCTATCTGTAATAAATTATTATAATTATTATTAAAATGATTAGAAAATTGAAATATTTTAGATAATCTATTATAAACATCATTATGCGTTGATAAATACAAATACATTTCAGGTAAAATTATCAGCATCCACTGCAACGCTTCAAAAGTAAAAAAATGATACGGGATTGAACCTTCAAAATTACTCCCATCTTCATTAAATTGAGCAAGTACTTCTGCAGTGATTTGACTTTTAATGTTATTTAACTTTTCTTGGAAGACTAATTTTAAGGAAAGTAGACCAAGAAGATTAACAAAATAATGATTATTTCTTAAACCAGAATTCCATTCATTATTGTTTTCTATAAATTTCAAAGATAAAAATAGATAATCATCAATAATAGATTGTATAGGTCTTTCAAAATATATCTTATTTTTTCTTAATAAGATAATAAGTAATATAATATTAAATGATCTTATGGAAACTTCCATCGGTGATTTCCAATTTAGACCATAAAAAGGTGGGTTTAATGCTATAAAATCTAATAACTGATTTTGAATTTCTTCTAAAATTTCTACTTTATACCTGTTTTTAAGAAAATAATCTGCTAATATGTGCAAGTGCTGCAATCGCGATAATTCCCATGGTACTTTTATGTCAGATCCAAGGATATCACCTATTTTAATATTCTTATGATTAAGTTGAGAATCCCATCTATAGCCCGATTTAAAATCAATAAACCAATCAATTAATTTGTATTCTTTGGTCAAATTATTCAATATTTGTTTTGAAGAATTCTTGAATTCATCATTAACAAACCTATCAACTAATTCATTTGTACTTGTATATTCAAATGGAAAATCATATTTGTAGCCCTCAAATCCAGGATAAGTATTTGAATAAGAAACTTGTGTAAGATTGCTTCCAAGCAAATCAAATTTATGTTGAAGTATATTTGATATATCACTTTCTTCATATTTATTTATAAAGAAAGCATTTTCAGGAAAGTTAATCTCATCATAATTTATTGTGTAATTTAATTTTTTTTCTAAATAAGGTTTGATAAATTTATTTTCATTATGTATTTTTGTATAAATAGGTTTTATCAAAATACCAAATAATTTTTGAATAATAATTTTAGTATCAAGCGACAATAGTTGCTGTATTTTCTGAGTAGATTTCATATATGCTTAAAAGTTTCCCATATTTTTTATTTTTTATTTTGTTAAATCTTGCAACTCTCAAAGTGGTTTCGCAAGATATTGACCCGAATGACACTGAGACCAAGAACATCAATGAAACTGTAGAATTTCTTGAATATTCCGATGATCAAGTAGAATATATAGAGTATCGGCAAAAGAACAAAATCAATCTTTATCGTACAAATCTTGATGAATTAACAAAATTCCCCTATTTTGATGTTTTGATTTCCAAAAAAATTATCAATTATGTTAAAAATAATCCAAATAATACTATTGCAAAATTAAGCAAAGATTTGAATTTAATTGGCGAACAAATGATAATTTTGCACTATTGCACATACATTCAGGAAACAAAAAGATTTGAAAAGTCAAATTACTACTCACGGTTCAAATCAACTTATACTGATGACCCGATTTATGGGTTCGAGAAAGATAAGTTTAAGGGAAGTCCGTTTAATTATAATTGGAAAAGTGTAGTAGATCTTGATAATTTCCATACTGGTTTTATGCTTGATAAAGATGAAGGCGAAGTAAATAGTGTCGATTTCTATTCAGCATTTATTCAATACAAAGCTCCAAATAAGTTTAATATTATCCTTGGTGATTTTGAATATCAACTTGGTATGGGAAATGTTTTATGGAAATCTTTTGGAGATAGAAAAGGAATCAACAACATATCCCCTATTGTTCGCAATAATCAATTAGCTAAACCTTATAAATCTTCATTAGATTTTTCGTTTTTTCGGGGAGTTGCCGCCGATTATCAATTTTCATTTTTAGGGATTAACAATAAACTTGGTGGTTTTGTTTCATTTCAAAATTATTCTGGCACACTCGATTCAATAGGAGAAACAATTAGTTCAATTTATAATGTAGGGCTATATCGGACTGAATCTGAAATTGCAAAAAAAAACACTTTTAATGAATTAAGTTATTCAATTAATTGGAGTTTAGATTTAAATGATTTGAATATTGGAGTTGGATTATTTTCGTTAAACAATAATAAAGATATTCAGACAAGTTCATCAAAATTTATTAATGGCAAAGATAATTTATTTAAAACTCTATTTTGCAATTATCAAATACAAAATTTTGCAACAAGTTCTGAAGTCTCCTTTGATGGCAAGAACAATTTAGCAATTACTTTTGGTGGTTTATTTGCAAATAAAACTAATAAAATTGCTTTAAATTTCCGAAGTTTTTCCGAACATTATCGTTCGCCTTATGGTAGCCATTTCGGAGAGTTTTCCTATCCTTCCAATGAATTAGGCTTATACTTAGCTTGGACACATAACAAAACAAAGCATTATACTTTCACTAATTTTATTGATTTTTTTAAATCTTACGGAAAAACATATTATTTGGATATTCCAACAACTGGTTTTTCTACTTTCAGCCAATTTGATTATAGTGAAATTAGAAATTTGATTTATTCATTGCGAATTCAAATAGATAACAAAACTGAAAAATATAATAACTATGACGATGACAAATATTATTCGAAAGATAATATCCGATTAAGAAATGAATTTTTCTACAAAATTAATTCAAATTTTAAAATGAGAGTTCGAACTGAATATTCTTATATTTCTAATAAAGGTTTTTTAGCCGATGAATCAGGCTTGGCAGGCTTTTTAGAATTATCCTATTCTAATTGGAATTGGACTATTGGCTCCCGTTATTCAATGTATTCAACCGAGTCATATAATTCTGCTATTTGGCAATATGAATATTTTATGCCAGGAAATATGTATTCATTTCCTGCATACTTACAAGGAAATAGAATTGTTGTCTATTTAAATTATAACTTATTGAAAAAATTCAAAATTTATACAATTTATACTAATACATTTAAGAATAATGTGGATCATTTAAGTTCAGGGAATGACGAAGTTCTTAGAGATTATTCTAATTCATTAATTCTCCAAGCAATAATTGATTTATAAAAATTACTGAAATGGATATTAAAATGGAGTCCAAGAAAAACTTGTAAAAGGCAAAAAGACAGGAGATGAGAAAATGGCAATTCCAAAATCTGCCGAGAGATTAGTGTTCCCTATTCTGAATCCGGCTAAAACACCAGAATTTGATGGTTTTGTAATATTGCTATTCCAAAATTCACCAATAAAATGAATATCTTTTGTAGTCGAGAATCGAGTATCAACACCTAATGCAATTCCAAATGAGCCATTTTCGTAAGCAAAACTTGTCAAGTTGTTTTCCAAGCGAACTTCGTAAAAATCATCATTTCCGAGTTTAGTAAAAACTGATGCAGTTAGAACAGACTTTGCAGTACGGAAAGTCAAAGCCGAATAAATATTGGAAATCTTATTTTTCTCGTTTATTAAGGTATAATTGTATCCAATAGCAACAGACATATTTCCTGGCATATCTTCCCATTTCTGCGAAAACACAGTTGTTTTTGCATTGATGACGGAAATTTGGTCTTCATATCTTACTGTTGGAATAAATGACCGACCTGCAGTAATTGAAATATAATCGTTAAAACCAACTCCTAAATAGAAAAATAATAATTCCCAATTACCAATAAATGAATTGTTAGCAATTGGTTCTGCCGTTGGCAGTAAAAAAATTCTATGAGAGTGGCGATTATAATCTTGATACTGCATAATGTCCAAAATTTCATTTGAAAAGATAGTAGTTTTTCCAATTTTAGTTTGAACTTCAATTTTTATCGTTGAATCATTTTCTACTGAATAATCTAATAATTCACAACTAAAAACATCGCCATTATCTAATCGAATTATAACTTCTTGAAATTTGAGTTTCACAATTTTTTCAAGTATATCTTTGGAGAATAAAAAATTGTTTGAAATAACAAAAAATAGAATTATTAAGTAGAAATTTCTTAATTTTATATTATTTAGTGTTAAAAGCAGTTTAATTTGTTTTGTGTTAAGGTTTATTAACATTTTATTTGTAATTCATTAATAATTTTGAAAATATTTTATTTACAAAAATAAGTTTTTCTATGGAAATTCAATTCATTATCCTCATCTTTTTGATTTTACTCGGATTAATCGATTTATCAATAGGTGTTGCAAACGATGCTGTAAATTTCACAAATTCAGCAATTGGCTCTCGTGTTGCCAAGTTTAGAACAATTATGATTGTTGCTGGTTTAGGTGTGCTTCTCGGCGTTCTTTATTCTGGTGGTATGATGGAAATCGCCCGTAAAGGTGTGTTTAATCCTGCTTACTTCAAGTTTGAAGAAGTTATGGTTATCCTACTATCCGCTATGGTTGCAGATGTAATTCTACTTGATTTTTACAACACTTATGGCTTGCCGACTTCTACAACAGTTTCAATTATATCCGATTTACTTGGAGCAGCCTTAGGTGTAGCCGTGTATAAAATTGTTCAAACAACAGGAAATTTTGCAGAACTTGGCAATTACATCAATGTTGCAAAAGTAACCTCGATATTTATCTCAATTATTGTATCGATAATATTTGCGTTTGTTTTTGGATTCTTAGTTCAATATATTGCCAGAATAATTTTTTCATTTAATTACAAACCAAAAATGAAATATTTTGGGGCAATGTTTGGTAGCATTGCCTTTATTTTTATGAGTTATTTTGTTCTGATTAAAGGTTTGAAAAATGCACCTTTTGTAACGAAAGATACTATTACATTTATTAATAATAACATTCTTTATTTGATGGGAATTTCATTTGTATTCTTAACTGTAATTTTCCAATTGATAATTAGTTTATTTAAGTATGATATATTAAAGTTTGTAGTATTATTTGGTACTTTTGCTTTAGCTATGAGTTTTGCTGCCAATGATTTAGTTAATTTTGTTGGTGTTCCTTTGGCTGGGCTTGATGCTTATAATATTGCACATGCAGCAGACAATCCATTTGGTATCTTAATGGGAGAACTTGGGAATAGTACATTAAAACCGCATTTCCTATTTTTATTGTTAGCTGGTGCAATAATGTTTGCTACACTTTTCTTTTCCAAAAAAGCAAGAACAGTAACTAAAACTGAAATATCACTTGGTAGACAATCAGAAGGTTACGAAAGATTCCAATCAAATGCATTAGCACGCGGATTAGTTTCAATATCAATAATTATTATAGATTTTCTAAAGCGAATAACTCCCGAATCAATTCAAATATTTATCCGTAAACAATTTGATACTAATGATTTCAATTCAGAAGTTGATGAGAATGGAGAAAGAAGTTCATTTGATATTGTTAGAGCTACGGTTATTTTAGCAATTTCTTCTGCCCTGATCTCGCTTGGCACTGCATTTAAATTGCCATTATCAACTACATACATTACATTTATTGCTGCTATGTCTGCTGCTTTGCCCGATAAAGCTTGGGGACGCGAAAGTGCTGTGTATCGTGTTTCTGGAGTAATTACAGTTGTTGGTGGTTGGTTTATGACAGCATTATTTGCCGTAATAATTGCTTTCTTAATTGCGTTGTTTTTAATTAATACAGGTTCGGTTGGAGTATTTATTTCAATGGGAGTTTTAATTGCTCTTTTCTGGAGAAGCAATGTACTGCACAAATCTAGAGCAAAAAAATCCGAAGAGATGGAAAAAGTATATGTGTTTAATTCCAAAGAAATGAATTCCAATTATTATCAAGAATTACTATCACAGATTGCAAATTATCTTCATAAAAATATGAATACAATGTCCCAGTCTTTGGATAGATTAATTCATAATGATGTTTTGAAATTAAGAAAAATACGATATGAATCTCGTGATACAAGCAAGGAATTAAGTGTTCTCTCTATAAATATGGTTAATTTATTGAACGTTCCTGATGAAAGAATGGACGAATTTATGAATTATAGTACAAAAATAATGTCTAATCTTCAGAATTTAGCTGATAGAATTCAACTATTAACCGAACAAAACTATTATTATGTTGCAAATTCACATACTCAAATGAGTGATGAGCAAGTAGTTGAAATCGAAACTATCATTACAGAATTGAATAAACTTAGTGATAACATTATTGATGTTATTAATAATGTTGCACAATACGAAGAAGCAGAAATAGACGAGAAGATTGGTAACTTCAAAAAGCTTGTTGAGCAATATAATAAAATTCAATTGGAAAGAGTAAAAGTTTCACCTAAGCCAATTAAGCGAAATCTTTTATACTTCACAATTCTTTCAGATGTTGATTTAATTGCAGATAATACCAAATCTCTTTATAAATCATTAAGAAAAGTATTTAAGAAAATTACTAAAGAAAAATAAAAATTAAGGTTAATTCAAATAAAGTAGTTAATTTTGAATTTCTAAAAAGGACTAATTTAATGCCAAAAATTATTGAAGGAAAATACGATGCAAGTAATAAAAAATTTGCCATTGTGGTATCCAGATTTAACAATTTTATTACAAATAAATTATTAGATGGTGCATTAGATGCATTATATCGACATAATGCCACTGAAGAAAATATTGAAATAGTTTATGTCCCAGGAGCTTACGAAATTCCCTTGATAACTAAGAAATTAGCTCAAAGTAAAAAATATACATCGGTTATAGCCCTTGGTACAGTAATAAAAGGTGATACTCCTCACTTTGATTATGTTGCTAACGAAGTATCAAAAGGAATTGCACAAGTAAACCTTGAGACAGGCATACCAGTTGTATTCGGAATTTTAACTACAGATAACATCGAGCAATCCATTGAGAGAGCTGGATCTAAGGGTGGAAATAAGGGTTTTGATGCTGCTATGACTGCTATGGAAATGGTTTCGTTATTAGAGCAAATTTGATTTGATATATTATTAAAAAAAGAGTCTGTCTCATAAGTCAAAAATATTACAGAATTGTCATTCCCGTGCAAACGGGAATCCACTACTATAGAGGATTTATGGATTCCCACTTTCGTGGGAATGACACCAAAACTGACTTATGAGACAGACTCCATTTTTTTTTGCGATTTATGAAAATTACTTTTTAATGATTTTGTTTAAAACAGTATCTTTGTCAATTTTCTTTGTACAGAAGAACCAATCTTTGCAATCTAATCCTTCTTCTTTTCCGTCCATTCTATCTTTGGCTGTTCCACAATTACCAGCTGGAGAAATGATTACATCATCACCTGGTCTCCAATCTGCAGGAGTAGCAATTTTGAACTCGTCAGCAGTCTGCAAAGCAAGAATTACGCGATATAATTCATCAAAGTTACGACCCAAGCTTAAAGGATAGTAAATAATAGTTCTGATTACTCCTTGTGGGTCAATAACAAATACAGCACGCACTGCTTTAGTATTGCTTTCACCTGGCATCATCATTCCGTACTTTTGAGCAACTTCCATTGTGATATCTTCAATCAATGGAAAAGTTACTTCAACATTCTTCATACCTTTGTACTCAATCTTTTCTTTGATAGTTCTTAACCAAGCTATATGGCTATATAAACCATCAACTGACAAACCAATTAATTTTGTGTTTGCTTCGTTGAATTGCTTTTCCATAGAAGCGAATGTCATAAATTCTGATGTACAAACGGGAGTAAAATCAGCTGGATGGCTGAATAAAATTACCCATGAACCTTTGTAATCAGCAGGAAAATTGATTTCACCTTGTGTTGTAATAGCTTTAAATTCTGGTGCTTTGTCACCAATTCTTGGCATTGAATAAACTTGTTGTTCCATAATATTTACCTTTTTTATTTAATTATTAAAAAAATGTATATTCAAAAACGAATAAAATTAAACTTTATTATAATTATTCTAAATTTATTTTAATTCTAATTTAGATAATTTTATTTTCTTAATAGAAGAATTTAATTAGATAAAATTGTAAAAAAAAACCTCACTATAAAAGTGAGGCTTATAAAGATAATAAAATTGTTTTTATGATTATCTAAACATCGTAACCGAATGTTTTGCGAATTCAAATACTGGTGAAAAGAATAATCCAAAGAAAATAGTTAATATGGCAAGAACATAAGCTATTGATAAATTATAAGGAGATTCGCTGAATTTATCAGTTTTTGTTCCTTGTCGTAAAAACATATTTCTTGCAATTTTCCAATAGTAAAATAAAGAAACCACACTATTAAGCACACCAACTACAGCAAGCCATATTAAACCTTTGTCCAATACAGCTCCAAAGATATAAAGTTTACCAATAAATCCAGCTGTTGGTGGCAATCCTGTTAATGAAGCTAAGAAAATTGTCATCAATACTGCAAGTACAGGCGAACGAGAACCAAGACCATAATAATCTTCTAAGTTTTCACTTCCAGTTTCATTAAGAATAAGTTGAGCGATAAAAAAGGCTCCCAAATTCATAATCAAATAGAAGACAAAGTAAAGAAGAATTGCTGTAATACCAGCATCGGTCATTACAGTTGCTCCCATTAGTAAATATCCAGCGTGAGCAATAGATGAATATGCTAATAACCTTTTAACATTTTCTTGAAGTAAAGCAACAAAATTTCCTAAAGTCATAGTTAGAACTGAAAGAATAGCAAGAATAGTTTGCCAATTTGCAAATTCGAAACTTGCCCATATTTCTGGATTATCAGGTATTGCAACAAAGAAAACATCTTTGAAGAATCTCACAAATACTGCAAAACCAGCAGCTTTGGAAGCAACTGATAGGAAAGAAGTAATTGTAATTGGAGCACCTTCATAAACATCTGGTGTCCAATAATGAAAAGGTACAGCAGAAATTTTATAGCCAAATCCAGCAAGAATCATCAACGAAGCAACTATTATTGGGAAGAAATCAATAGTGCCAGTAGCTAATAAAGCATTAATTGCACTTACATCTAATGATTTGGTAATACCAAATAAAATTGACATACCATAAATCATTATTCCAGATGATAAAGAACCATAAATCACATATTTAAGGGAAGCTTCATTTGATTTCAAACTATCTTTGGTGTAACCAGCAAGAACATAGGAACTTAAGCTAAGGATTTCTACAGCAAGATAAATGGAAATTAAGTTAATTGCAGATGAAAGAATAAACATTCCAAAAGTCATTCCGACTAACATTGAGTAATACTCGCCTACTTTTCTTCCATTACTGTACAAATCTTTGTAAGAAAATGACATTAAGGAAATTATTATAGTAGTGATTAAAGTAATATACTTAAAGAAATTAGAATAAGGATCAACAACCAATAATCCATTAAAAATTGACTGTGAGACATTTCCATTAAAAGCAAGTAAAAAACCTGTAATTACTAATCCAATAATAGAAATATAAGCTGAGATATTTTTAATATTCTTAAAAATCAAATCAAAAATTATCGCAAACAAGAATGTAGCAACTAAAGTTATTTCGGGTGTAAATAATCCAATACTTGCGTTTAGATTATTTAAAAAGACACTATCAACAGTCATAATTTCAACTTTTGAATTTAACAAAAAACTACATACCGGCGATTTGACCGGAAACCTTTACAAACTCGATTAAATGATTAACCGACGAAGTCATTAAATTTATCATTGGATTAGGATTGATACCTAAGTAAATCGTAATTAAAGCAAGTGGCACCAATGCAACTAACTCAACAGTATTTATATCATCTGTTTTATAATGCTTTCCTGATGGATCCCAAGGACCTTGCCAACGTTCAGGCAATTTGCCAAAGAATACTTTTTGTAAAGCCCATAACATATATGCAGCACCCAATACAACACCAGAAGCAGCAATAATAGTATAAACTGGAAATGTTTTAAACGAACCTAAGAAAATCAATATTTCAGAGACAAATCCACTTAAACCAGGCAAACCAATTGCACCAAAGAATGCTATAGTCATAATGCCAGTGTAAATAGGCATTTTATTAGCTAATCCACCAAAATCATCAAGACCACGAGTGTGAGATCTATCATAAATAACTCCTACAATCATAAAGAGCATAGCTGTGATTGTTCCGTGATTGAACATTTGGAAAATTGCTCCGACCATACCATCTGTAGTCATTGAAGCCATACCTAAAACAACATAACCCATGTGGGAAACTGATGAATATGCAATAAGTTTCTTGAAATCTCTTTTTCCAAACTTGTGTTGACCCAATGCACATAATGCACCATAAACAATAGAAACCATACCAATTAAAGCAATCCAAGACTGGAAGTAATAAACTGCATCTGGGAACATTGGCCATGCAATACGCAACATACCATAAGTACCCATTTTCAATAAAACGCCAGCAAGAATAACGGAAATTGGTGTTGGTGCTTCAACGTGAGCATCTGGCAACCATGTGTGGAAAGGTACTGCAGGAACTTTAATAGCAAAGCCTACAAATAGTGCTGCAAATGCTATTAATCTCCAAGTATTGCCCATTCCGTATAAGATTGAGCTTGGATCATACTTAGTGAAGTCCATCATATCGAACATATTAAATGATCCAACAGCAAAATACAATGCAATCATCACTAATAGCATAAACACAGAGCCAAACAAAGTATACAAGAAGAACTTAATCGCTGCATACTCTTTGTTAGGACCGCCCCATACACCAATTAGGAAATACATAGGCAATAGCATTAATTCCCAAAAGACATAGAATAAGAAGAAATCTAAAGATACAAAAACGCCCATCATACCTGTTACTAATAACAAATACATAGCGAAGTATCCTTTAGATGCTTTCTTGATATTCCAAGAAGCGAAAGTTGCTAAAAATGAAACTATAGCTGTTAGTAATATCATTGGTACTGATAATCCATCTATACCAACAAAATATTCTACTTTGAAACTACCAAATACTGGTAATCCTGTCACTGAAATCCAATCAACCCGCTCTACAAATTGCATTGTTGAAGCGTCATTAACTCCAACCATAGTTGTATTGAAGCCTAAAACAATCACAATAGCAATTAACAATTGAATGAAAGTAATTACTGCTGTTACCCAGCGATATAAATTCTGTGATTTTTCTTTGGCAACTTCATCATTACCTGATGGAATGAGTAAAACTATGATCATTCCTAAGATGGGTAGAAAGGTAATCCATGTTAGTGGTCCCAATCCAAGAAATGGAAACATTTATCCTCCGAACTCTTTAATTTCTATAATAATAATAATAAATTTTGATTATATAAATATATAAATCAAAATGATTAAACCTAATACTGTCAACACAAGGTAGGTTTGAATAAGACCTGTTTGTGTTTGCTTTAATAGCGTACCTAATTTCTGCGATATATATGCTGATAAGTTAACTAACCCATCGACAACTTTTAAGTCGAACCATGCTGATGCTTTACTGAATGCTCTTCCAATAGTAGCTGTAAAATTAACAACACCGTCAACAATATGTAAATCAAACCAAGCTCCAGCTCTTCCTAATCCCAAAGTACCGTTGATAAATGTTGCTTGATAAATTTCATCAAACCACCATTTATTAAATGATCCCTTATATAGCCAAGGATATAAGCTCACTAATGAGTCTGGATCCCAAATTTTGAATTGATAGAATATAAAAGACATCACAATACCAATAATAGCTACCAATAAAGATAGAATCATAGCTGGAATGTGAGCGTGGTGAATTGCTTCACTTAATTCCGTTACTACTCCATGTTCATCACTCGATGATTTATAATGTGTAACATTAAATAATTCTTGATTTGCAACAACCTCTTCAGAATGCATTGCTTGATTATTATGATTCGAATGTGTAGATTCAATATTAGCATCATTGTGATGTGCAACAGAATGATTTGCACTATGACCAATATGCGAATGTCCTTCTTCGGGAACCATAAAGTCCCACATCAAATTATGTGGAGTGGCAATCTGTGGAGTCTGAGTTGATGAATGGAACCAACCTTTTCCTGGATCTAATGGATTAAATGAGTAAAATGCGAATATGGTTAATGTTCCAAGTATTATCAATGGTAAAGTGATATATAAGTTATTTTCGTGAGTATGTTCAGCTATATGAGTTTTAGGTTTTCCGTGGAAGGAAAGAATTGTCAATCTAAACATATAAAATGCAGTCATCAAAGCTGCACCAAATCCAGCAATTGGAATTAACCAGTGACCCGATAATTGAGCAAAAGCTAATGTTCCAGCAAGAATACCATCTTTACTTAAAAATCCAGATGTTAATGGAATTCCAGAAATTGCTAAAGTTGCAAATAAGAACATATAGTAAGTAATTGGCATTGTTTTTCTCAATCCACCCATATTTCTAATATCTTGTGGATCCATATTATGTTCGTGGGCGTGATGCATTGAATGGTGCATTGCGTGAATAACGGAACCAGAAGCTAAGAACAACAAAGCTTTAAACCAAGCATGAGTTACTAAGTGCATAAATCCACTTGTAAAAGCACCTACACCTAAGCCCATTACCATATAACCTAATTGGCTTACGGTTGAATATGCTAATACTTTTTTAAAATCCCATTGTGTAATGGCAATAGTTGCCGAAATAAAAGCAGTTAAAGCTCCAACATAAGCAATAAATAGTAATGCGTCTGCAGTAAACATTGGATAAACTCTTGCTGTTAAGTAAACTCCAGCGGCAACCATAGTTGCAGCGTGAATTAACGCACTAACTGGTGTTGGACCTTCCATTGCATCTGGTAACCAAACATGTAATGGGAATTGTGCTGACTTGCCTATTGCTCCCATAAATACGAAAATTCCCACTGCAGTCATCCATGCAGCACTATCATAAGGTAATATGCCTAAATTAATTTTTGCAAAAACCTCATCGAAAAGAAAAGTGCCGTAAGTCATATAAATTAGCATCAATCCAAGCAAGAAGCCGAAGTCACCAATTCTGTTTGTAATAAATGCTTTTTTACCCGCATTAGCAGCTGAATCTTTTTCATACCAAAAGCCAATCAACAAATATGAACTTAATCCTACTAATTCCCAGAAAATGAACATATTTAAGAAATTATTAGCAATAACAATTCCTATCATAGAGAAGGAAAATATTCCCAGATAAGCATAAAATCTTGAGAATCTTTTATCTTCACGCATATATTCAAGAGAGAATAGATGCACTAAGAAACTTATTAGGGTTACTACTATCAACATTATCGCAGCAAGGTTATCAAGTCCCACACCAATAGAAATAGCGTGATCACCTAATGAAAACCATTGAAGTTTATACTGCTGCATTGGTTGATCAGCATATTTTGTTAGTCTTGTAAAGGCAACGAAGATGGCGAGAAGTAAATCAATTCCCAATATCGAAGTGCCTATAAAACCTGATAATCTTCCTAATCTTTTTCCAAAAAAGATTAGGAACACAAAACTCAGTAGTGGTATTACCAAGGTTGCAATTGATAAATTCAATATGGTATCTGGTGTCATAATATATTTTTACTTTAATTTCAAAATTTAATAAAAACTAACCTTTCATTTGGTCAATTTCATCTACATCAATATGTTTATAATGTTGGTATATATTCAGAACGATAGCTAATGCAACTGCAACTTCTGCTGCAGCTAATATCATCACAAATAAAGCAGCAATTTGACCCTCAATTTGGAACCCACCAAATCGAGAAAAAGCAACAAAATTAATATTTGCCGAATTCATAATTAACTCAAGAGACATTAATACCATAATTGCATTTTTTCTTGTTGCAATACCAAATATCCCCAAAGAAAAAAGAATTGCACTTAACGTAAGAAAATGTGTTAGTCCTAATTCCATAATTAATCTCCTTTTCTAGCTATATATGCAGCACCGATGAAAGCAATCAATAATAATATCGCAGCTATCAAAAATGTTAATACATATTTAGTTAATAAAACTTCACCTAACATATTTAAAGTTGTTTCTTTGTAAGTTGTTACAGGAACAACTCCCCAATTTGTATGGGAATACATAAAATACAAAAGTGTGAACATTGCAATAGCAAGTATTCCCGAACTTGTATAAAGAAACTTTCCAGTTGTTCCCGAAATGATATCTACATCAGTTAACTTAGTTGTGAGCATTATACCAAATACAATTAGCACTAAAATACCTCCAACATAAATCATTATTTGCAGAACTGCAAGGAAGTCTGCATTTAATAAAGTGTAAATACCAGCTACTCCAAAGAAAGTAAATAATAATGAAAAAGCACTATACATCAACTTCTTTGAAAAAACGACTCCTAATGCGGATACAACCACAATTGAAGCAAAAACATAAAATACTATTGATACTGCATCCATAATTATATTATTTTCCTTCTGATTTATCAGCGGCAGCTTTGGCAGCAGCAGCTTTTTTAGCTTTTTCTTCTTCTAATAATTTTTTCTTGTCATTAATTTGGTCATTATTCATCACACTAAAGTGATATAATAAATTTCTACGATCGTATTCTGAATATTCAAATTCTTTTGTCATATAAATTGCATCGGTTGGACATTCTTCAGTACATAAATTACAAAACATACACTTGGAGAAGTCTATATCGAACTTGTTTACCCATAAATTAGCTTTGCTTCCGTTTGACTTAACTGCTTGAGGGTCTTCTTTAACGGCTTTGATTGTTTCGATTGAGATGCAATTTACAGGACAATTTCTTTGGCAAATCATACATCCAATGCACAAATCCATATCTACAAATAATCTGTTTCGAATAAAGTCAGGTCTTGCAGGATCTGTATTCGGATTGTAACTATCTGGATATTGGCGAGTAACTTTCTTTGTAAACAAATGGCTCCAAGTTATACCCATTCCGACAAGTGTGGAATAGATGCCTATCCAAATATCCTCAAAATATCTTTTTATCATTTTTAACCTCTTTCCTTTTTGAATTTTGCAATTATGGGATTAACATCGCCCATAAAGCAATACCTAAAAATGCAACGAATGCAAATGGTAACATTACTTTCCATGTGATAAACATCAACTGGTCAACTCTTACTCTTGGTAATGTCCATCTTAACCATATTTGTAGAAATACAAAAACCAATGCTTTAGATATAAACCAAAATACTTGCATAATTGGTCCATTTAAAAAATCTCCAAAAGGAGATTGCCAACCACCAAGGAACATAATTGTAACCAAAGCTGACACAACATATATATTTGCATATTCTGCTAAAAAGAACATTGCGAACTTCATACCGCTATATTCTGTATGATACCCACCAACAATTTCACTCTCACCTTCTGGTATATCGAAAGGCGTTCTATTTGTTTCTGCTAATGAACCAATGAAATAAACCAAAAACAGAATGAATGTGAAGGGCCAAAAGGCAATTTTCCATATTGGACCAGGTCCACCAAATATGAACCAATTCCATACACCACCAGCTTGGGAGTTAATTATATCTGAAATATTTAAACTCTGAGCTAAAGCAGCAACTGCTAATATTGAAAGTGCCATTGGAATTTCGTAGCTTATCATTTGAGCTGCAGCTCTAATTCCACCTAACATCGAGTATTTGTTATTGGACGACCAGCCACCCATCAAAATACCAATTACACCAAACGAACTAACTGCAAAAATATAAAAGATACCAACATTTATGTCAGCAGGAATAAATGCAGAACTGAATGGAATTGCAGCAAAAGCAGCAAGAGATCCAGTAAACATAACGTAAGGTGAGATTGTAAAAAGTGGTTTATTTACATTTTCTGGAGTTATATCTTCTTTTTGAAGTAATTTAACTACTTCTGCAAGAGGTTGTAAGACTCCTTTCCAGCCTGTTCTCATTGGTCCTAATCTATCTTGGACCCATGATGCAATTTTTAATTCACCTAATATGGCAACTAATGCGTATAAAGTAACAAATACTAAAGGAATTGTAGCAGTTGCTAAATACGACCAAATATTATTGCCAAGTAAGTTAAATATAAAATTATGTTCCATTATCTTATTTTTTAATTGTTTTCGAAATATTAATTCTACTTAAGTTATTATCTATCAATTTCACCGAGAACGATGTCGATACTACCAAGAATGATTATTAAGTCAGCTATCATATATCCACGAGAAATACTTGGTAAAGCACTCAAATTTACAAAACTTGGTGAGCGACCTTTAACTCTGTTTGGTTTATTCTTGCCATCACCAACAATATAAAAACCTAATTCTCCTTTTGGATTTTCAGCTTTTGTATATATTTCGCCTTTAGGTGTAATTTTCTTTGGAACTGTTGCACGAACATCAAACGAAGCATCTGGGACCATTTTCACTGCTTGTTCTATGATTTTACAACTTTCTTCCATTTCCCAAACACGGACAATATTTCTATCATAACTATCGCCTAAAGTTCCTACAGAGCCTTTGCCATAGCAAACGTCAAAGTCGAACTTGTCATATAATAAATATGGTTCTGCTCTTCTTAAGTCGAAACTTACACCAGAGCCACGTAAAGTTGGTCCACTGCAACCATAATTGATTGCTACATCCAAAGGCATAATACCAACATTTGCTGTTCTTTCGATAAATATTTTATTATTGATTAGCAGGTTCATAATTTCTATATTCGTTTCACGAACTATTCTAACAACATCCAAAGCATCTTGTACAAAAGTTGGATATATTCCTCTCATCAAACCACCTGGTCGGATATAATTATACAATAATCTTCCCCCTGATAATCTTTCAAAAATCTCAATAATCAATTCTCTATCACGGAATAAGAATAGAAATGGAGTGAAAGCACCAGCATCCATACCAAATGTTGCAACTGCAATTTGGTGTGATGCAATTCTATTCAATTCAGCTAAAATTGTTCTTATTGCTTGAATCTCATCTGGAACTTTAATATCCATTAGTTTTTCTATTCCTAAAGCATAAGGAATTTCATTACTCATTGATGAAATATAGTCCATTCTGTCAATGTAAGGTACAATTTGTATAAAAGTTGAGTTTTCAGCATATTTTTCGAAACAACGATGTAAATATCCAATATGTGGGATTACATCGGTTACAATTTCACCTTCTAATTCTACTTCCAAACGCAATACACCATGTGTGGAAGGGTGTTGCGGTCCAATATTCAACCTCATTCTGTCGGTTTGAACTTGACCAAAGTCAATTTCTATTTCTTTTTTCTCTATCACTTTTTCTAACCTTTAAATGTATTGTTAATAAGGAACTTTTATGCCATGATATTCTTCTGGTCCTTTATAATCCTTTCTTAATGGGTAACCTTCCCAATCATAAGGTGAGAGGATACGAATAAGATTATGATGACCAACAAAATTAATTCCATACATATCGTATGCTTCTCTTTCGTGCCAGTCTGCAGTTAACCAAACTTTTTCCAATGTAGGAACATCTGGAGACTCTTTGGGTACTTCGACTTTAATAATAATTCTATCGCTACTTTTTACTGAAAATAAGTGATAAACTATTCCTAAATTTTCTTTATAATCCATTCCAGAAAGGCAACTTAGATAATCATACTCTAATCCTTTTTCATCTCTGAGAAATAGCATTATATCTAATAGGTTGTTTGCATTCACATTAATGAACGGTTCATAGTTTGGCTCTTGGTTGATTGATAAAATATCATCACCAAATTCATTTTTCAATTTATCGTACACTTCATTTGGTAACATTTGAACCTCTTATCCGTGTTTAATTTGTTCATTAATCTTCTGGTATTCAGCGTATTGCTGATCCATAACTTTCTGTCTTTCTGCAATTTCTTTTAAATCTTCGGGGGACATATTTTCCCTTTTTCTGAAAATAGCTTGATGACTAATTTTTTCTTGTAGTCTTACTATCCCTTCAAGAAAAGCTTCTGGTCTTGGAGGACATCCAGGTATAAAAACATCTACAGGGATAATTCTATCAACACCTTTGAGTACATGATATCCATGCTCCCAATATGGTCCACCTGAATTTGAGCAAGATCCCATGGATACTACATATTTTGGATCGGGCATCTGTTCCCAAAGTCTTTTGATTCTTTCAGCCATTTTCATTGTAACTGTACCAGAAATGATAATAAAATCCGATTGTCTTGGAGATGGTCTCGGAATTGTTCCAAAACGCATAAAATCGAAGTGAGATGCATTTACTGCCATAAATTCAATTGCACAGCAAGCCAATCCAAAGGACATATACCAATTGCTTTTTGCTCTTCCCCAATTTAATAAATCTTCAACTGTACCTAAGAAAATCTCGGCAGAACCAGTATCGTAAGGTTTGTCTAATCTATCTAATAGTCCCATATTTTTCCTTTAATTTTTCTTTTGTCTTTTAATAATCATTTCACTCAAATTCGGAATTATCGGATTTGGTTTGTCCCATTCTAAATATCCTTTAGCCCAGTCATATACCAAACCTAAAATCAATATTGCTAAAAATATTACCATAGTCCAAAAAGAGTACCAGCCTAAATCTTTAAAGACAACTACCCAAGGAAACAACAATGCCAATTCCACATCAAAAATTAAATAAGCAAGACCTACAATATAAAAGCGATTATTAAATTTTCCCCAAGGTGATCCAATAGGAATTTCACCACTTTCGTAAGTCATTAATTTTTCTTTGGTGGGATTTTTTGGACGGATTAATGCTGCTATAAATAAACTCGCTGCAACAACCAGAACCCCGAAGATGAAGAATGTAAGTACAACACCAAAATTTGTTAAATACATAAATTTTATAATGTTAAATTTAAGATAATGCAAATTATCATTTTTTTTTAACTTTACAAAGTGTTAAGAAAATAAATTTTCAACAATTTCGTATTTATAAACTTGATAAATTTCTGTAATTCTTTATCTTTTCAATTAATTACATTTCTTTCATTATTTTTTAGGTTATGCTAAATTATGGATAAAGTTACACCAAAACATCAGTGGTTTGATGGTTCATTCTACTATAATTTCATTTCTCCCTTTTCCGAAATTTTATTTTCTAAGATAATTAAATTAATTCCTATTGGCTCTAAAGTAGTTGATTTTGGCTGTGGTGCTGGATATTTAGGTATAAAACACCATGATCATTTTAGTCATTTTGTAGGTATTGACCTATCTACGAAAAATATTGATTTTGCCAACAATAAAAAAAGAAAATTAAATATCACAAATGTTGATTTTCTTTTTGGAGATGCAACGCAAGTTCTGGATATTCCAAATGATTTTGATTTTGCAATTACTTCTTATGTAGTTCATGAAATGCCCGAAGAATCGAGACTTCCTTACATTTCAAATATGATAAAACATTCAAACCAGCAAATTATTATGGATTATGCTAAGCCTATTAAGAGAAATTTGGCAGGATTGGGGGTTTATGCAATAGAATTTGTTGCTGGAAGTGAACATTTTTCTAATTTTAGAAATTATCAAGCCAATACAGATATCAAAGATTTAATTGAAAAATCAAATGGAAAAATTCGTAAAATCTTTAATTTTATGGATAGCAGTATGACTGTTTGGTATTCTGAAAGAAAATAATACCAATAATTAGTTTAATTTTCTTTTTTTTTTCACTAAATTTGTAATTTTTGGAAGGAATAAAATGAATTTTAATAATTACCCAGTAAAAACAAAACTATTTTTCTTAATTTCGATCATTTCGATTTTATTAGTTATTTTCACTTTTCTATTTATTAAAGAACTAAGTGAGGAAAAAAACACATACAAAGAAATTAATAATTCCATTAAGTTGTCTGGTGATTTTGGTGAATTAATACATAGCCTACAGAAAGAACGTGGATATACAGCAGGTTTTTTATCAAGCAAAGGTGCAAAATTTGCAGATGATTTATCTCAACAAAGGAAAGAAACCAATTCCATCGCTAAATCAATTGAAGCGAATTATTCCCATATTACCATTGAGAATAATGAACATAAAAAAATAATTGAAAAGTCTCTTAACAATGTAAAATCTTTAATACAAAATCGCTCAACAATTGACAACTTTTCCATTAATGCCAAAGAAGCAATACTTGCTTACACTAACACAATTGCTTTGATGGTCGATTTGCCAGAAGCACTTGTTATCAGTAGTGCAATAGATAGCGAGTTATTTTCAGAGTTGTCTGCTTACTTAGGAATTCTAAAATATAAAGAAAATTTTGGTCAGATTCGCGCTACCTTGAATGCAGTTTTTGTTAAGCAAAATGTTGATATTGATTCATATAATAGATTTTCAAAATTAATAAACAATTCAGAATTATTCATTTCTCAATTTAGGGACAATGCAAATGAACAACTATCAATAGAATACGACAAAATTACCAAGAGCCAAACAGGTACAAAAGTAAGTGAAATTACACAATTTGTATTAACTCACCCTAATTATCAAGGATTCTATATTGAGCCAACCGCTTGGTTTGAAGAAGTTACATCTTACATTAATGACCTAAGAATTATCGAGAAAAAGTCTGTTGAACAAGTTAATGAAATTTCCAACAAGCTCTATGAAAAAACAAATTACAAATTTTGGTTATTGACATTAATTAGTATTTCGCTTATTTTCGGTTCATTTTCAATTTTTTATTGGGTTGTGAATAACATTATCAATAACTTAAAAATAGCTACTCAAAGCATTTTAAATCTTGCTTCAGGAAAATTTTCGTAATTTTGCATTATGAATTATTTATCAACACCAATTGCATCACTAATTTTTATTTTTACAATAGCAATTAGCTTTTATTCTCTATATATTAACCAAAGAATAATTGAGAAATTTGCTTTACATCCATATTCAGTAGCCAAAGGCAAGAAATTAACTTCAGTTTTATTGAGTGGTTTTTTACACAGCGACCTAACTCACCTACTATTTAATATGATTTCATTTTACTTTTTTGCCTTTGCATTGGAATCGTATATAAGTAGTATTAACTTTGCCATCATTTACTTTGGAAGTATGGTAATTGCTAATATTCCAACAATTATGGAGCACAAGAATAATTATCGTTATTATTCATTAGGTGCTTCGGGTGCAATATCGGGAATAATTTTTTCGATGATTTTAATTAATCCATTTATGAAAATGATTATTTTTCCAATACCATTTCCGTTGCCTGCAATTGTTTTTGGTGTTTTGTATTTATTATGGAGTTATTTTGCTGCAAAAAGAAATGAAGATTTCATAAATCATAGCGCTCATTTTTGGGGTGCATTAAGTGGAGTTATTCTCACGATAATTCTCGAACCATCAACAATTAGTACATTTATACAATCTTTCTGAGAAATATAATTTATATCAATTAAAACTACTTAATTGATTGTAATTCAATATATTACTTATTTGGCTTGATATTAGTTTCATAAGTATTAATCCATTCCTGAACACTTATCTTTTTAACAAGTTCCTCGATTAATTGAAATGGGATATTTTCAGTTTTTTTGAATCTGATGCAACCTTTGCCAATATCTAACTTAGTTTTTGAGACTTTAGAGTATTCAGAAACAAACCAGTTAAGTATTTCCTGATTTGCATAAATTCCTAAATGATATAAAGATATATGATTTTTCTGAGCAGCTATGCTAATGAAAGGTAGTGGCAACTTTGTATCGCAATGATAACCATTTGGATAAATTGTTTTGGGCACTACATATCCTATCATTCCATAGCTCATTGTTTCTTGGTAACCATCAGGAATATTATTTAATATAATTTCCCGAAGCTTAGAAATTGCTTCTTTCTTATCTTCGGGAATTATTGATATATATTCTTCAGGTGAATTTGCAGGATAAGTCATAAAATTATGTTTTTATACTGAAAATTTTCTACATTTCAAAAACTAATTTGTCTTGGGTTTTTCTTCTGCCGTGAGTAGCATTTGGTGCAACAAATGAGCGATTTGCTTTAATCTTAGCTTCAAATTCACCACGGAACTTAGTTACAAAACCACGAACTGGCCAAGCAGCAGCATCACCCAAAGCACAAATTGTTCTTCCTTCAATATTATTGGCTATCGAAACTAATAAATCTAAATCTTTGGAAGTAGCATCACCTTTTACAATTCTTGCAAGGATTTTTTCCATCCAACCGCAACCTTCACGGCAAGGCGTACATTGACCGCAAGATTCGTGATGATAGAAATGAGCAATCCGTTTGGTAACAGCAACAATATCAGTATCTTCGTCCATTACCATTATACCACCTGTTCCAATATGAGAGCCGATTTTTGCCAAACTATCTTCGTCCATCATTGCAATTTCAACTTCATCAGCTGTTAGTGGAGGCATTGAACTGCCACCGGGAATAACAGCTTTAATTTTTTTGTTTCCGATAACTCCACCGCAAACATCATAAATAATTTCTTTTAGAGGTGTTCCTGTAGGCAATTCGTACACACCTGGTTTATTAATATGACCGCTGACTCCAAAAAGTAAAGTACCAGGATGATTTGGAGCACCAATATTCAAGTATTCATCAGGTGTGATTCGTAATATTGCAGGAACATTTGCAATTGTTTCTACATTATTCACGGTTGTTGGCATTCCCCAAAGACCATATTGAGCAGGAAATGGAGGTTTAAACCTTGGATAGCCTCTCCAACCTTCGATAGAATTCATCAAGGAGGTTTCCTCACCGCAAATGTATGCACCTGCACCTTTATGAACATAAATATCAACTGAGTACGATCCACCAAAAGTTTGCTTCATCTTTTCGCCAAGGAAACCTTTATCATAAGCTTGGTCAATAGCGTTTTGCATAAGTTTGACCCACTTATGATATTCACCACGAATGTAGATATATGCAGCTTTAATGCCCATTGCATAACCGGCAATCATTATTCCTTCAATCAATTGATGTGGATTATATTCAAAAATTTGTCTGTCTTTGAATGAGCCCGGCTCGGATTCATCACCATTTACAGCCAAATATTTTGGTTTGTCGGTATTCTTAGGCATAAAAGTCCATTTTAAGCCAGTTGGAAAACCAGCCCCACCACGCCCACGTAATTTGGACTTTTTAATTTCATTAGTTATTTCGTCTGGTGTTGATTTTAATGCTTTACGATATTGTTCGTAACCACCATTTTGCAAATAAACTTCAATATCAGAAATGTTCTGAATTTCGGGTAAAACTAATTTTGGAGAATTTATCATCTTTTGAATATTTTATTTCTTACAAATTTACGATAAATTTAGTTAATAATGAATGTATATTAACTGAAAAAATGATAAAAAAGATATTTTTGATATTAACCTTGTAATAAATAATTCAAATATTCATAAAAATATGTTCAGATTGAATTTATTTTATGTTTAATTATTCCATTCCTAATTTTTCTTCATTATCCTCACAACAATTTTTTTTAGATGTTGGATCGACTGCCCAGAGCAATTTGGCTCTCAAAACATCGTAATAAGTACTTTTTAGAGGTTTTATTAATTTTATTTTATAGTTTGCAGTAGTAAATTCAACTTCATCTCCATTTTTAAGGATTTTTTCAATTTGTCCGTCTGCCACAAGCTTTGCTTCACCAGTTGGAGACTCAATTTGAACTTTAACCACATTCTCATTTGGTAAAACTAAAGGTCTAAATGTTAGTGAATGCGGAGAAATTGGAGTAATACAAACAACCTTAGTTGAAGGAGCGATAATCGGTCCCCCACTTGCCAAGGAATATGCAGTTGATCCAGTTGGAGTAGTGATAATCAAGCCATCAGCACGATAGGAAGCAACATAATGGTCGTTAGAATATGTATGCAAAGTAATCATTCTGGAGGAATACATTTTTTCGATAACAAAATCATTCACAGCAAAAAGGGTTTCGCCATCAACTTCAGTAGATAATATTGCTCTATCAACAATACGATATTCACCATTGAATAAATTATCAATGCTTTCGCGAATTTTATCGTGTGGATATTCTGCAAGAAAACCCAATTTGCCGACATTAATACCCATTATAGGAATATTGCTACGATAAACCCAGCGTGCAGCTGATAAGATTGTTCCATCTCCACCAAAAGTAATTACCATATCGGCAACTTTTTCGAAATTAGATAAACTAACCACTTCTACGTTTTTTTGGGCAGATTCGGAAAGCTTCTCGAAAAGTTCATTGGAAACAAATGATTTCAACTTCCTTTCAGCTAATACATTAATTGTAAATTCAGCCCATTTAATTGCTTCGGGTTTATTTTGATTTTCGTAGATTGCAATTTTTTCCATTTTCGTAGATTTTTTTTTGCAAATTATCAAATTTTTAATTAATAATTGGAAAATTAAGGAATTATATCAAAACTTATTTGAGAAAATTTTATGAAATTCTTGAATTCTTAAACATAATTTAGTCTAATTCGTATTTTCATTCAACAAATATATAATAATACTATTTTATGAAAAAAATCATTCTACTCCTTTTGCTTTTCACTTTTTCTTTACAACTGAATGCACAAAGTACAAATTCCACAATTTCGGGAAGTGTAACGGAGCTTAAATCAGGCGAAGTTGTGATTTCACTTACAGTTGCACTTTACACAGAAAATAGCACAAAACCCTTCAGAGGTGCATACACAAATAAATTCGGATTATATTCCATAACAAATTTACCACCTGGAAATTACAAATTAGTGGCTACGGGCGTGGGCTATCAATCATTCACCAAAAATATCGAATTGAAACCAAGCCAAAATTTAAAGTTGAATATCGAACTCGAAACAGTTGATGTAAAAGGACAGGAAATTGTAGTGGAATCCGACAGATTGGACGAAGAAGCAGTAAATCGCATCTCTACAATGACAATTTCACCAAGTTTCATATCTAAAATGCCTTCAATTGGTGGCGAGGTTGATGTATTCAGAACATTGCAATTACTTCCGGGCATCAAGCAAGCAACAGAATTATCCAGCGGATTGTATGTTCGAGGAGGTTCGCCTGACCAAAATTTGAATTTATTAGATGGAGTAATTGTATATAATCCAACACATCTTGGAGGTTTTTTAAGTGTATTCAATGCAGATGCTTTAAGGGATATAAAGTTAATCAAAGGAGCGTTTCCTGCTGAATACGGCGGAAGATTGTCGAGCGTATTGGATATGACTATGAAAGAAGGCACCAAGGAAAAGTTTTCGGGCTCGGGTGGAGTTAGTTTGATAAGTTCCCGACTAACGCTTGAAGGACCAATAGATGAAAATTCTACATTTATGATTTCTGGACGTAGAATGTATTTGGATTTGATTGTTAATATGTCTGCCGAAGATCCTGATGAAGTTCCAACTTATTATTTTTACGATTTAAATGCAAAAGTTAATTATAAATTAGGAGAAAATGACAGATTGTTTTTGAGCGGCTTTCTATGTGATGATGTTTTGAAAGCACCAGAGGAAACTGATTTCAACTTTGATATTTCCTGGGGAAATAAAACAGCCAATATGAGGTGGATGCACATTATTTCGCCAAAATTATTCACAAATTTTTCGCTAATCTATACTGATTATTCTTTTGGCACTTTTCTTTCAGAAAAAAATGAAGACACTAAGACCAATTTTGAGACTAAATCACAAATCCAAGATTATATGCTACGGGGCGAAGCTCAATATTTTCCTGATGAAAACCACAAGATAAAAGCAGGTGCTGAAGCAATTCTTCACAACTTTCTATCTCACGCTGAATTTAATAATGAAATTGAAGATAGTCCATTTTTAGAGCGAGACATCACTTCGGTTGAAGCAGCAATTTACGCACAAGATGAATGGCAAATTAGCGATTTGCTTTCTTCAAATATTGGATTAAGAGGATATTATTTCCAAGAAGCAGATTATTTTGCAATAGAACCTCGCCTTTCAGCTTCTTATAGACTAACAGAAAATTCTTCAATCAGTGCTTCAGCTGCGTTGGCTCATCAATTTTTACATTTGATTGTCCGAAATGATATTACTTTGCCAACAGATTTATGGTTTCCATCAACATCAATAATCACTCCAAGTAAGTCGTGGCAAGGCGTGTTGGGCTATGAACATATTTTCAATGATGGCGAATATTTAGTTTCTGGTGAAATATATTACAAGGATATGCAAAACCTCTATGAATATAAAGATTCCGCATCATTTACTCTCGGTATTCCATTAGAAGAGCAATTTACACAAGGCAGAGGAGTTGCTTATGGTGCAGAGTTATTTATCAATAAAAGAATTGGATCTATTACAGGTTGGTTAGGTTACACTTTATCTTGGACACAAAGGCAGTTTGATGATTTGAACAATGGTAAATGGTTCTACCCAAGATACGACCGCAGGCACGATATTTCCTTAGTATTTACTTATGAATTAGGCAAAAGATGGGAATTGGGAGCAAGTTGGGTTTATGGTACTGGTCAAGCTTACACAATGCCCACAGGAACTTATGCTTTTGATATGGATGAAAATGGATATTCTTGGGAAAAATATCAATATACAGATAGAAATGGAGCTCGATTGCCCTCTTTCCATAAATTGGACTTAAATTTTATGTACAAATACACTTGGTTTAATATTCCTTGGCAATTATCATTGAATATTTACAATGCTTATAATCAGAAGAATCCATTCGCTTGGTACATTTCTGAAGATTGGAATAGTAATGACAATACTTCAAAAAAAGTAATTAAACAAATTACATTATTCCCAATGATACCAACTTTTGGTGTTAGTTTTAAATTTTAATTAGAAAATAAATAATTGGAGAAGAAAATGAAAAACATATCAATTTTAAATAAGTTTATTGCAAATAAAATTATAATAATAATCCTTTTTTCCGTAATCACACTATCTTTTAATTCTTGCGAGCGAACTGTTGGAAATATCGAATTACCTTATGTGGAACAACTTGTTATAAAATGCGTATTAGAGCCAGGCAAACTTGTAGAGAAAGTTCGTGTGGAGAAAACTCTACCTCCATTAGATTCATACAGCCCGGATAAAGCCTTAGTTTCAGATGCTAAATTCATAATTAATGATGGAACACAAGATTACGTTTTGCAATATGCAAATGGCTATTATTACTCTTATGAATTAATTCCACAAGAAGGAAAATATTATAATATGCGAGTGGAATGGAAAAATAAAGTTGCAACTGCCGAAACTTACATCCCACCACAAGTTACTGTTGAGGGATACGAATTCAAAATTATCACAAATACGGGTTTGGGAAATAAGTGGTATGATGTTTACTTGTATTTCAAAATAACACCCGAAGCAAATGCAGTGTATCAAGGTGGGACTTTCTCGGAAGGGGAAAAATATTTAAATTTCTACTCTGATCCTTCCAGATATGAAGAGAAAGGTTCAGATGGAAAACTAAAAATTAACTTCGGCAGCTATTATTATCAAAATGTCGAAATAGACACAAATAAACTATATGATGAAATAATCGCTGGAAATACTTTTGCTATTGCAAGTTATGATAAATCTTACTATAATTATTGGATTACTCAATATAATGGTGATACAGGAAGTGGAATATTTGGCGGTGGCGGGCTGAATGTTAGTTGGAATATTGAAGGTGATGGTATAGGATTGTTTATAGGAAGAAACATTACAGTAAAGGAGTTCTAAAAATTGTCATTCTGAGTCCCGACAAGTCGGGAGGAAGAATCCAGAATCTTTTAAAATCAACAAGATAGATTCTTCACTTCGTTCAGAATGACAGTCTAAATTGAATTATTAGAACCCCCCTTCAAATAATACATTATAAATCCCCAGCGAAAGCGGGGATTTTTTTTGTAATAATGTGTTGTAAAGCAAATAGCAACCCCACGTT
>DYPF01000414.1 GCA_020720105.1 Chloroherpeton thalassium | reverse complement strand
ATTATATACAGGCAATCAAACTATAACCCAAAAATTAATCAAACAATAACAATTTAAACCTCAACCCTATGAAAACAAATAAATTTAAAAAATTATTAGTAGCTTTATTTATGAGTTGCTTTTTTTTCTTTGGATTAGTGCAAACTACTTGGGCAACCACTTATTATGTTGATAAGGAAAATAAATTTGGAAATGGTAGTAATAATAATTGGCCAGGCACGATTGCACAGCCGAAATATGATTTTAATCATACATGGTTTCAGCATGGTCTTGAGCCGGGTGATGAGGTAATTGTGCGAGAAGCACCTATTGTTGGATACGGAGAAATGAGACTTTACATTGAGAGTAGCGGCACTTGTCAAAACCCGATAATAATTAGGGCTTATGAGGGAGAACATATAAATTTAAAAATGAGCTTGCAATTTGGAGTAAAAATAGTTGGTGATGTTTCTTATGTTACTTTCAAAGATTTAGTCATTACCAATCGCGAATATGCCTTTGCGGCTCAATCACAAATTAGCGGGAATTATGGTATTAAATTATTGGATTGTGAAATTTATGGTACCCAACACGGTCCGCGGTTGTTTAATTTTTATGACAGCGAAATTCGTAATTGTGAGATTCATGATTTAACTGTCAATGGAGTTCAATTCAGAAACTCAAGCAATATTACAGTAGATAATGTAAATGTTACAAGAGTTAATGATGATCATTCACCAGACAATAGTGATGCTGATGGTTTTGGTACTTATGGAGGAGAAAATATTGTTATCAGCAATTGCTCTTCTTCATACAATGCCGAAGATGGTTTTGATTTGAATACTAACGCAACATTGATAAATGTTAAATCTTATCATAATAATGGGGCAGGGTTGAAAATATGGCGAAGAGTTGAAGATGCTTATGCTGATAAGACCGTTACCGTAATAAATTCTATTTTTAATAATAATGGTTATTATGCACCAAATCCACAAGAAGGAAATCCTGGTATTAAAGTTAGCAATGGTGCTAAATTGGAAATATATAATTCGGTGGTTTATGAAAATTATGATCAAGGTATTAGAATTCGCTGGGCTGCTGATGATGGTTCTTATTTAGCCAATCTGATATATCCGACATCTATCATTAAAAATACAATTATCGCTGGCACAATTAATGGACCAGGATTAGAAGATACCTATAGGTGCAAATCGGATACTCAAAATCTTCAAGAAAATCCTCATTGCACTTCAATCTCTCATCTTACTGCAGAGTCCAATAACCTATATTTTAATAACTTCGGTGGAAATGCTAAAGGATATAATCTAAACGGAGTTTATGGTGATTTTCTTCTTACTAATGAAATTGTAAATAGTCCTTTATTTTTGGATGCTACTAATAATAATTTTAATATCGGATCGGGTAGCGGAGCTATTGATGCCGGATTGGATTTAACTTCACTTAATATCCCATCTCTGACTAATGATATAGATGGTATTGCTCGTCCCCAAGGCTCGGCTTGGGACATCGGCGCTTATGAATATACAACAGTAGCATCCGCTCCCAAAATAAATAACAAACAAACGCTTAATGTTTTTCCTAATCCATT
>DYPF01000111.1:3776-8706 GCA_020720105.1 Chloroherpeton thalassium | reverse complement strand
TTTGTAGGGAACAGGCATGCCTGTTCCCAACGCAAGAAATGCCTGTTCCCAATTTGGATTTATGGATTCCCACTTTCGTGAGGATGACACTCTTTTTTTCCTTGTCATTCCCGTGCAAACGGAAATCCACTAATAGAGAAGATTTATTAGACTTATGAGACAGCCCCATCTAAGGTAAAATTTATTGATTAATATTCTAATAATTTTATTAAATCTTGGTAAATCTTATCTTCTGATGGAAGTACATCATTTTCATATTCGGGTGCATAAGGAATATGCGAATCCTTTGCAGCGTGTCTCATTATAGGTGCATCTAAATGGTTAAATGCCTCATTGCCAATTGTGGCAGCTATTTCTGCACCAAAGCCAAGCGTTAATGTGTCCTCGTGTGCAATCATCAGTCTATTGGTTTTCTTTACAGAATTAATAATAGATTCTTTGTCCCATGGAATTATTGTTCTTAAATCAATTACTTCCACAGTTTTACCGAAATCTTTTTCAATGCGTTTTGCAGCATTAAAGGAATCTTTTAGAGTTAGTCCCCAGCTAACAAGAGTTGCATCTTTGCCAGCACGAATTGTTCTTGCTTTACCAAATGGTAGTAAAAAGTCCTCGTTTGGTTCGGCAGTCGAAGCAAAAGGCAAACGGTATAAACCTTTATGTTCAAGGAATAATACTGGATCTTGAATTCTACATGCAGTTTTGAGCAGACCTTTAGCATCAGCGGCATTTGATGGATAAGCAATCATAATACCGGGAATATGGGCAAAAAATGCTTCAATATTTTGTGAATGGTATAAACCACCGTGAATATAACCACCAACAGCAACACGAATCACAACTGGAGCTGAAAAGTTATTATCTGAACGGAATCGCATAGTTGCTAATTCATCACGAATTTGCATAAAGGCAGGCCAAATATAATCGCCAAATTGAATTTCAACTACTGGCTTATAGCCACTAACAGCCATTCCAAGTGCGGTGCCAACTATTGAAGCTTCGGCAAGTGGTGAATTAAATACTCTGTCACTTCCATAAGTATTTGTTAAGCCACGAGTTGCAGTGAATACACCACCTTTTGGATCGGCAACATCTTCGCCAAAAATTACCATTTTGGGATTACGTTTCATTTCTTCCATCAATGCGTGATTAACTGCATCTACCAATACAACTTTATTTGTTACATCTGGATAATCAAACTCAGAATAATTTAATTTACGAGTTTCTTCGGGTGCAAAAATATGTTTAGTAGAATTTATTGCTTGTGGATCGGGACGAGTTGCTGCCCAATCTGCCGCTTCGTTTATTTCATTATGTACAATTTTCTTTAAATTTTCGATTTCTACATCTGAGGCAAGATTGTTTTCAATTAAATATAATGACAATTTTGAAATTGGATCTTTTTTGGATTTTGCTTCTTCTAATTCCTCTTTTGCACGATATTTTTTCTGGTCATCGCTTGATGAGTGCGGTAATAATCTTTCCACAATTGAATGCAATAGGGTAGGACCATTACCATTTCGCATATATTGCACAGCTAATTTTGCTGCAAGATATGAATCGAATATATCTGAACCATCATAAGTGAACATTTTCAAATTATCATAAGCACAAAATGAATTTGTAACTGATGAACCAGATGATTGTTGAGCACGAGGAACTGATATTGCATAGCCATTATCTTGCACGTGGAATAAAACGGAAAGTTTTTCGCGTGATGCCCAATTTACTGCTTCATAAAATTCTCCTTGTGAAGTAGTACCTTCGCCCGAGGAAACATAAGTAATATCATCATTGCCATCTTTCTTCGAAGCTAAAGCAGTACCAACTGCATTTAAGTATTGAGTGCCAGTTGGTGAAGATTGAGTAGGCATATTTAAATCTTTTCTGCCATAATGACCGGGCATTTGCCTGCCGCCTGTTGATGGATCTTCTTCTTTGCCAAGTGCTAATAAGAAGTAATCATTCAAAGTATATCCCATTCCAATCGAGAAAGCCAAATCACGATAATAAGTCCATGCCCAATCTTTCTTGGAAATCAAATTCATTGAAATAGCGGTTTGTGTGCCTTCGTGACCACTGCCGCCGATATGGAAAAACGACTTACCCTGCTTAACTAAATTCAAATGTTTGTCATCAGTATAGCGTGCTGTCATCATTATTTTTAGTGCATAAATCAATTCATCTTTAGTTAAACCAAGGAATTGATGAGGCAATTCATTTGGTTTATTCGAAGTGGCTTTGATATAAGTTGCACAGCTAATTTCATAATTATTATTAATGGAATTTGTATTTAGGATTAAATTTTCTTTCAAATTTTGATTATTTTCCTCAATAGATTTGTTGATTGTGGAATTATTTATTGCTGAAGTAGTGTTTTTTGCCATAATTTTGCTATAATTTTGCTATAATATTTTATATAATTTGTTAATTTAGTAAATATTAAAAAGTGTAAAACGAATAAATTTAGTTTTTATTAAATTTAAATTTAGTTTATAATTTTGTTTGTTTTTTATTTTGCAATTATTTAAAAGATATTTAAAAAGTAGATGAGCTGGGATAATATAATTGGATTAGAAAGAGAAAAAAGTATTTTGCAAAGAGCAATTATTTCAAATAGGATTGCTCAATCTTATCTTTTTTACGGCAACGAAGGTATTGGCAAAAAAGCAATGGCATTGGAATTTGCCAAAACAATAAACTGCCAAAATCCTATTGTGAAAGAAAATAGCATTTATGCTTGTGGTAAATGTGTAAGTTGTATGGAAATGAATAACTTATCCCATCCAAATTTGCATTTAATTTATTCAATTCCTGCTGGCAAAGCAAGCGATGCCAAAAGTGACAATCCTTATGCTAAATTAGATGAAAAGCAAATTACAGAGATACAGGAAGAACTAAAGGTTTTTTCGGAAGACAAATATCATAAATTTATGATAACTGGGGCACATAATATAAAAATTGACCAAATTCGCGATGTGAAAAGGAAAATATCTCATACTTCGGGTGCATCTGGCAAATCATTCATAATTATTTTTAATGCAGAGGAAATGACTCGCGAGGCTGCAAATGGATTTCTTAAAACATTAGAAGAGCCAGCTGAAAATACTCATATAATTTTAGTAGTTCAACAAAGGGAAATGTTGCTGAACACAATATTATCGCGAACTCAACAGATTTTCTTTGAGGATTTGACGATAGATGAGATTAAAAATGGATTAGTTAGTCGCTGTCAAATTGATGAACAAAAGGCAAAATTGATTGCGGTTCTTAGTAATGGGTCTTTTGCAAGTGCTAAAAATTATTCACGCAACGAGTTCACCGATTTAAGATTGAAATTGGTAGATTTGTTGCGGACTTCTGTTAAAAAAGGAGCTTATAAAATAGTATTATTGGATAAAATTAATGAAATTATCAAAGAAAATGATTCCAAACAGATTATTTCTGCTTTATTGCTCTTTGAATTATGGTTACGTGATGCATATTCTTATATAAAAACCAATTCAGAAGATAAAATTATTAATTTAGATCAGTTAGATGTTATAAAGAAATTTTCAAGTTATTATAAAACTTTTGATTACTTTAAAGCTATAGAATTAATAGAAAATTCAATAATATCTATCAAGAAAAATGTCAATATCCAATTAATTTTAGTAAATTTATATTTAAATTTAAGACGTTTAGTGTATAAGTTTTGTTAGACGAGGCTAATTAATCATTTAGTTTTTATATGACACATATTTTTAATAATAAATTCAATTCTGAAAATAATATTTCAGATGCAAACATAAGTAAAGAAGACAACGATAAATACCAAAATAATCAAAATAATAAGGAGCAAACAAATTCGGAAAATATAGAAAAATCAAATAAATATAATGGATTTTCGAAAAACAATCACAATGGTTATCAAGAAAACGAATTTATTCCAAGAGCAAATAGCAATGGAAATAATGTTAGTACTCGTTTTATTACGAAACCAGAGGATAAATCAGAATTTGCTTCGCCTCAAAGAATTATAGAGGTAGTTTTCCACAATAATAAGAAGGAACTCTACTACTTACCCGAAGAAATTGAAATACATTTTAATGATTGGGTTGTGGTTGAGACAGAAAATGGCGTGGATATAGCGAATGTTTCTCTTATTGGTAATTATGCTTTTCGTAAGTTTGAAATTACCAAGCAAACTCCCGTATATTCAATCAAACACAAAGCAAGCTCTAAAGAAATTGAACGACAAGAATTGAACATTCAAGAAGCTAAAGAAATAACCAAAAGTGTTCAGGAACTTGCTGATAGATTAAATATCAACATAAAAATTACTGGAGCAGAATGGCAATTAGACCACCACAAACTCACTGTATATTTCTTATCGCCACATAGAGTTGATTTTCGTGAATTGGTTAGAGAATTAGCAAGAAATTACAAATCACGCATTGAATTGCGTCAAATCACCCATCGCGAAAGTGCTAAGTTGATTTCTAATGCAATTGGAATTTGTGGAAGGCAAATCTGTTGCAGCTCATTTCTCACTCACATAAAGCCAATATCAGTCGAGCACGCTAAAGTTCAACAATTATCAACAAATGTTACAAAATTAAGCGGCTACTGCGGTCGCTTGAAATGTTGCTTGCTTTATGAGCACGAATTATACTGCAAGGAATCCGACCGCTTCCCTAAAATGGGCTCGATTTTGCATATAGATAATACAGAATATAAATTAATTAAATTTGATATTTTTAAAGATTATCTAACGTTTTATAGTGAAAAAGCTCGCCGATTTAAGAATTACAATTTAGATGAAGTAAATCAGTTTATCGAGAATAATTTGATTGTTCAACCTTCAGATCATTCGGAATGCAAGATGCTTGGAGTTTATGATGATGAAGATTTGGAGCAATTAAACAAAATAATAGACTAAAATCTAAAA
>DYPF01000111.1:0-3676 GCA_020720105.1 Chloroherpeton thalassium | reverse complement strand
AAACGAGTTGATTTGCCTTTCAAATATGGAAAGTATAAATGCAGTATTTATTAATGAAGGACTTTCACAAAAGGACAGATTAATCAAGTTAAATAAAATTGCTATTCAACAAATGCAAATTTTACAAAATTCAGCAAATAACAAAATATTAAAATAAAAGAGAAGTATCGTTTTTAAATAACACAATAATTTCCCAGAAATTAGTAAGCAAAATAAAGTATAATTGATTGACTTTTCGTAATTTTGTAGTCTATTTATTTTGATAAGTTCGGCGTGTGGCGCAGCCCGGGTAGCGCACTACTTTGGGGTAGTAGGGGTCGCTGGTTCAAATCCAGTCACGCCGACTAAAAAATATCATTTAATTGATATTTATCAAGTTGAATGTATTTTTTTAAGGAAATTCGTAGAAATTATTCAGAAATTTATTTGTTTTCTGTTAATTAATCAAAATAAATTTCGTAATTTTGTATTTTATAGTAAAATTAAATTAGGTTATTAGAATGGTAACTAAGCAAAAGAAAGCAGAATTAGTTGAAAAATTTGGAGAAAACCCCAAAAATACTGGTAAATCCCAAGTTCAAATAGCAATTTTATCTGCAAGAATAGCCGATCTTACTCGCCACTTAATCAAGCATCCTAAAGATTTTCATACACGTCGTGGTATGATTGCTCTTGTTAGTAAACGTCGTAGTTTATTGAACTACTTAGTAGCTACTGATATTAAGGCTTATAGAGTAGTAATCGCAGAATTACAATTGAGAAAATAAATTTTTTTAAGAAAAGATTGATAATAGATGATTATAGATTTATTAAATAAATAAATCTATAATTATTTTTTTTATTTATAAACATAAAAAAAATACGCCATTTTATCTTGCAATATGTATATGAATTGGGAATCGAAAAAGTGGACAGCCAATCATATTATTAAATTTCGTTAAAGAATTTGCTACTTTCTATTTGAAGTTTAAATCAATCGGTTAGTCCATCAATCAACATTCGGACAACATACAAATAATCCCGAGTTAGTGAAATTATCCTAAATTAACAATTCCAATTCAAATTAATTCATCTATAATTCATCTATAATTCATCAAAGATGAACTCCATAAAAATGTAAAACTGGGTTTCCTATGCCTTTGATAATTACTTCTTTTCAACTCTTTTTATCTCGGGAATTTCTTTTAAAATCAACTTTTCTATACCTGCTCGCAATGTCATCACAGATAGTGGACAATTCTCGCAATTACCCAATAAATCTACTACCAAAGTTCTTGTTTCGGGTTCGTATCGATTAAATCTAACATCGCCACCATCTTTATGTAAATAGGGGCGAATTTTCTCCAATACTTTTTCTACTTTTGCTTGAATTTCTTCCATTTTTGTAAATTTCTAATAAAAAAATAAAAAACTATTATTTACTTTTTACAAAATTATATATTAATCCTTAATTTTGTATTTTAAAATATAAAAATTTTAGATAATTATAATTTCATAAAATAATAATTAAAATTATGGCAAACGTATTAATTACAGGTGGCGCCGGTTTCCTTGGTTCTCATTTATGTGATAGATTTATAGCTGAAGGCGATAAAGTTATTTGCATTGACAATTTAATTACCGGTTCGGCAGACAATATTTCCCATTTATTTGGAAATCCAAAGTTCATATTTATCAAGCACGACGTTACCAATTACACTTATATTCAAGGTGAAGTGGATTATGTACTGCATTTTGCATCTCCCGCCTCGCCGATAGATTATTTGCAATTGCCAATCCAAACTCTTAAAGTAGGTTCATTGGGTACTCATATTGCATTAGGTTTGGCAAAAGCCAAAAATGCGAGGTTCTTGATTGCATCTACAAGCGAAGTGTATGGCGATCCACTTATTCATCCTCAAACTGAGGAATATTGGGGAAATGTAAATCCTATTGGGTTGCGCGGTGTGTATGATGAAGCAAAGCGTTTTAGCGAGGCAATGACTTTTGCATATCATCGTTATCACAATTTGCAAACTCGTGTTGTTCGTATTTTTAATACTTACGGACCGAGAATGAGAATAAATGATGGCAGAGCAATTCCTGCATTTATCACCCAAGCACTTAGAAACGAAGATGTTACAGTCTTTGGTGATGGTAGCCAAACTCGTTCTGTTTGCTATGTAGATGATGAAATTGATGGTATTTTTAGATTGCTTAAATCAGATATTGATGAGCCTGTAAATATTGGCAATCCTGACGAAATCACAATGTTAGGTTTAGCTCAGGAGATAATTGAATTAACTAATTCCAAGAGTAAAATCATCTTTACTGAACTTCCTGAAGATGACCCAAAAGTTCGTCAACCGGATATTACAAAAGCTAAAAAATATCTTAATTGGGAACCAAAATATAATAGAAAACAAGGATTAATCAAAACTATAGAATACTTTAAACAAAAGTTAGGAGATATTTAATGAATATTAATATAATAAAACAAAAACTCAACTCAATATCTGACAATGATTTAGGCTATAATTTAGAACAATTAGAGGCTGTAAAAATTGTCGAGCAACAAGATGACGATTTATTTGTCCTTCTCGAACTTGTTCCTCCAATCAATTGGATTGAAGCCGATATAAGAAAAACTGCAGAAGCAATTATTTCGGAATTAGAGCCAAATGTTAATTTCACAATTGAAATTAAGGAAAAGGAATTACCTAAAAATCCAAGTAAATTCTTAACTGGTGTAAAAAACATTATTGCAGTAGCAGCAGGAAAAGGCGGTGTAGGCAAATCAGCAATGGCTGCTAACCTTGCTGCAAGTTTATCATTGAGCAATGCCAAAGTGGGATTGATTGATGGCGATATTTACGGACCAAGCCAACCAACCATTTGGGGAATGAAAGATGTAAAATTACCAGCAGAGCCAACAGAAAGTGGCAAAACAATCGTTTATCCTGCCGAAAAACATAACATAAAAATTGCTTCGATGGGATTCTTGATGCAAGAAAGCGATGCCGCTATCGTTCGTGGGCCTATTTTAGCAAGTTATTTGCAAATGTTAATCGAACAAATTGAATGGGGCGAATTAGACTTTATCGTGTTTGATCTTCCTCCAGGTACAGGCGATATACAATTAACATTAACTCAAAAGGTTCCTTTAACTGGTGCTGTTGTTGTAACAACACCGCAAGAAATATCTGTAGTTGATGTGCGCCGAAGTGTAAAAATGTTCGAAAAAGTAAAAGTACCAGTGCTTGGTGTCATTGAGAATATGAGCTACTTTATTCCCGAAGATGCACCCGATAAGAAATATTATATTTTTGGACAAGGTGGCGGGAAAACTATCGCTGACGAATCTCAAGTTCGTTTCTTGGGTGAAGTGCCATTGCTCCAAAAATTCCGTGAAAGTAATGACAACGGCTTGCCTTATGTTTTGAGAGAAGATGGTGGCGAATATGCCGAGAAACTTCATAACATTACGGCAAGTATAGTTCAGCAAATTCGCAAAATCAATTACGAAAAATTAGGCTCAAGCGAATTATCAATTGAGATATAAGAGTGAAATATACAAGTCAATGATTTGTATTTATTTTCAATGGCATCTGTACAATTAATCAATTAAGATATTATGAATGACACTTTAAAATTCAAAACTGTTATCGAGAAAAATACTTTCTATTACTATAATTTA
>DYPF01000413.1 GCA_020720105.1 Chloroherpeton thalassium | reverse complement strand
ATATCGTCGATGAGAAACCAATGACCAAACAATCGAATAAAGGCTATGAGCAATACAAAGAGTCTTTAAATACAACGCCTCAGACATATCTAACAAAATACAAGACGGTTAAATATACCACATATCGAGCTTCTCGTTTTGTTACTTACACTGTACATTATAAACTACTTTCGATTAAAACCGGAGAAATTCTAAGCTCTCAAATGATTGAAAAACGCCATGGTGCTGAACTTAATTATTTAATCTACGAAGGAAACATCAATGCACTTTATCCAGACAATAATGGTCAAGTTAATGTCAATCAACAAGCACACGATCAGTTGGTTAAAATGAGTCAAGCTCCACGCGAACTCGAATCAAAAGAAACTATTGAAAAGCGACTGTACGAAGAAGTAAGTAAGGAAGTGTCACAGAGTATTCTTCAGTATTTTAAGAACAATCAATAACAGAAAGTTAACCAATAATATCAGTTTTTTAAAATGCAAAGTTAAGGTGTTATAATCTAACGTTTTAACCTTTTGAAAACGCCCTTTCAAAGTTGATTGTGTTAATTGTAATAACATTATTAAATAGTATAAGTCATGAAAATACAAATTGGTAAGATTATCCTATTAATTCTTATTGCGTTTGGGTGTACCAACTCTTCAAACATAAAGGACAATGAATCTGTTAATTTTAAATTACTGGTTGAAAATTGGAATAAAGCACATTTGAATAAAGATGTTGCCGTTTTTACTGAGCTTTACAATAACTCTGTACTCTTTTATGGAATACAAAAAAATAAAAATGAGTGTGTTGAAATAAAGCTAACTCTATTAAAAAAACAACCTGATTTTTATCAACAGATTTATGGTGAGATTCAAATAAGTAAAATTAGTGAAAGTGAAGTTAAATGCACTTTTGTAAAGAGAGTGACAGTAAACGAGAAAACGAAAGATTATCCCTCTTATTTAACTTTTAGAAAGGTCAATGGTAGTTGGCAAATTATTACAGAAGGGGATTTGGTAACTGACAAAAATTTATCAAGTCAAAAAGAAATTAAAATACCTAAAAATGCTACCGAAGGAGATTTTAATGGCGATGGAATAAATGAATTTGCTTGGTTAGTTGCTCCAAAGCTCACAGAGGATGAGATGTCATGTATTGGAGAATGCAACTCTGTTATTAAATTTTCTGAAAAATCTATTCCCAATATTAAAATTAAAAACTGCATTGGAGGACATCCAGTTAATTTAGGAGATCTCAATCAAAATGGAGGTGATGAAATTGGATTACGACCAGATTGGTTTACAAGTGCGTGGATGGCATATTATGTGTGGACATATAATGAGAACAAGTGGATTTATGCAATTGAACCATTATCCACACATATTATACAATGGGAAAAAGGGATAATTCCAATTGAAATTGACGTAGAAAAATATGGGTATGTTATCATTAGGTATTGTGAGATGACTGACGAAGATATTGATATTGTTACGAAATCAGTTCCTATTAAAAGATAGCAAATGTTTTCTTCTTACAAAACACTATAATTTATTCTATGAAAGTTTTTAAATGGTTGATTATAATGCAATTGGTGTGGTCTTGCAAAAGT
>DYPF01000110.1 GCA_020720105.1 Chloroherpeton thalassium | reverse complement strand
AAATTCAGCACTATTAGATAAATTAGAAGCAGAAGTCCGAGCAAAGCTGATATAATGAAAAAAGATATAATACTTTTTGGTAGATTTTAGTTATTTTTATGCTAAAACATCTTGCGATAAAGAATTTTGCTATCATCGAGAATGTAGAGATTGATTTTGATGCAGGTTTCAATGTGCTTATTGGCGAAACAGGTGCGGGCAAGTCAATAATTATAGATGCATTGCAAATTTTACTTGGCGAAAAAGCACCTTCGTCTTTCATACGCGAAGGAGCTTCCAAATCAATAATTGAAGGTGTTTTTTCATTTCACAAAAATCATAATATTTGGCAGTTACTTTCCGAAAATGAAATTGAACTTTTCGAGGAGATAAGTAACCAAATAGAGCTTATAATTCGAAGGGAAATCAATGCAAATTCCTCGTCTCGCACATTTGTTAATGATGCTCCTGCTCAATTGAATTTGGTGAAAGAAATTGGCGATTTGATTGTTGATTTTCACGGACAATATTCACATCAATTATTATTAAATCCCAAAAATCATATTCAAGTATTAGACTCATATTGCAATAATTATAATTTTTTAAATAATTATCAAAATGTTTTTAATAAGTATCATTCTACTAAAAAGCAATACAATGAATTTATTACAAACAAAAACAAACAATTATCAATATTAATTCAGAAGAAAGCCGACTTAGCATTAATTCAAGAAATATCACCCAAAGCGAATGAAGACAAAGAGCTTTTAGATGAAGTTAAAATATTAGAAAGTGCAGATTTGCTGTTTAATCAATATACTGAAATCGCAAATTTGCTTTATGAATCTGATTTCTCAGTGCTAAATAATCTTGCACAAATTGGCAAGAAATTATCTACAATCGTAAAGGTAAATGCCGCTGTTGCCAATTTTGCTACTGACATTCATTCAAGCAATTCTGCTTTGGTGGAACTTGCCAGTCATACAAAAGATTATTTAGATAATTTTGCCTATAATCCACAAAGAATTGAGGAAATTAATCAAAGATTATTTCTTATCAACAATCTAAAAAGAAAATTTGGAACAATCGAAGAAATTTTAGTTTATCAAAAAGAATTATTAGAATTTGTCGAGAATAATGAAGATTTCGAAAAGGTAGAGAAAAAAATATTGCTCGACCTTAAAAATATCAAGGAAGAGTTAATTGAAAAAGCAGAAATTTTATCCGAATCGCGTTTTAAGGTTTTTGAGCATTTCCAAGATGAAATAAAGCTAATTTTGCTCAAACTCGGTTTTAGTTCGGTTGAATTTAAGATTGAAAATGATAAGCCACTAAACTACAACGAGGCTTCCTTCACAAAAATTGGTATTGATAAAATTGAATTTTTCATATCAACAAATAAAGGCGAATCTCCAAAACCACTTTCGCAAATTGCTTCGGGCGGAGAAATATCCCGTATAATGCTGGCACTCAAGAGTTTAGCGGCTAACGATGCAAATCTGCCAATGCTTGTGTTTGACGAAATTGATAGCGGTGTGAGTGGTGCAATCTCCTTCAAAATTGGAGAGCAAATCCGTAAATTATCACAAAATCATCAAGTTGTTGCAATTACTCATAGTCCGCAAATTACTGCCGCAAGCAAAAAAGCATTTTCAATAAAGAAAATTGAGAACGAAAGCAGAACTTTTTCAATTGTTGTAGAATTAGACGAAAACGAATTGATTAACGAAATAGCAAAATTCACATCAGGCGAAAATCTTACTCCCGAATCAATCGAAAATTCAAAGAAATTAAGATTGTTGGGCAAATAAAAAAAGCAATTTATTTAAGGTGAAAAAAAATATCAATTTATCAATTAGAATACTATTCCAATTAGAAATGTGGCATAGTACTTATTTTCTTCGCTTGTTTCTTTGCCGATTAAATTCATATAATTCAATTTTCCTTCAAAATTTAAATCAAGAATGCCCAAATTGAAATCAACGCCCGCTCCAATTCCAAATCCAAATCTATTATTTGATGGAGTAGTGGATATTGGAATATAAGTGCCAGCAATTTTGGAATCTACTGTTGTGTAAATATAATTATAACTTAGTTCGCCAGTAATGTATGGGCTAATAATCGAGCGAAAAGGATATAAACTCAAGCCCGCAGTGATTGGAATTACCTTCGTGGAAGTCAGTAAAGTTGCAAGTGTATCTGTTGTAACATTTGGATTTACGATTATTACTTCGGATTCGGGAAAGGAATTATATCCCAAAGTGCCACTAAAACTGAAGAAATCGTTCAATGGCATAGACATTTTGATTCCTAAATTATAGCCCACATCTAATCCTTTCGAAATTAATTGACCCAAAGTATCTTTGTTCCACTGAATTTGGTCGGTATTATAGATATCATTGATTTTATCACTTGGTGTTGCTAAGCCACCACGGATACCAAATTCTAAAGCTCCTGCAAAAGATGGTATTGACAAAATGAAAAAAAATGTGATTGTTAAAAATAATTTTTTCATTTTTTCCTCTATTTTTATATTTAAAATAATTTTTTCAATAATCGGAGTATTAATTATGAAAATTAAAACTGTTATCTCAATAATTAGCTATACGTTTATTTTGCTAATTTGGTTTAATTTAAGTGCAATTTCTCAAGATGTTAAACAAAACAAGATGCCGACAAATATCGGTTTTTACGGCGGTGCTGGGCTTAATTCCCATTCAGCAAGTTTTCAAACCGGCATTACAACAGAAGCTGGAACGGGCTTATTTGGTGGAATTATTGGGAATTTCTCCTTGACACCTAAGTTTGTATTATCAGGGAGAATTGGCTATTATAACTTAGATGGCATTATCAAATATAAACTTGAAGAATTAGATTTGCAAACAACATTAGACGCTTATCTTGAATATGTAGAAATAGCACCAATGCTTCAATATTATTTATTGAATGATAAACCACTATATCTTTTAGGTGGAATCGAGATTGGTGTTCCAATTATTGCCAATAGTGCTATCGAAGATAGAACCACTCGCTTAGCTCTTGCTTTGGGGGCGGGATATACATTCAATATTGCCAAAAATATTTTCTTAAGTCCTGAAGTTTCTTATCGATTGCCATTTTCTAAAGTTTCGAGTGCGGAATTTTACGATTCTTGGAATGTAAGCCAATTACGATTAGGAGTAAATCTTACTTTCTCCATTTCTCCTTATGTAGAACAAATTACACCAAGAGAAGACAAAAAGCTCGATTTAGGCACGCCTGAACTATCCTACTATGATGATAAAATGATGCCTAAACCACTAACTAAAATTAATGTTGAAGAAGTTCAATATTCAGAATTATTCCCATTATTACCTTATGTATTCTTCCCAGAAAAGAAAGCTGTACCCGATCCTTCAATTCAGACATTAGCTGCCCAGAACGAAGCAGGCGAATTTAGCTTCAATACATTAAGTCCAGATGCTTATAAAATCAATACATACACATTAGATATTATTGGAAAGCGTTTGCAAGACAATCCAAATGCAATTATTACAGTAACTGGAACTTTGGACTCAAAAGAATCTAAAACAGAAAAGAATTTATCCAAAGAAAGAGCAGAATTTTGCAAGAATTATTTAGTTGCAAACTATAATATTGCTACCAACAGAATTAATGTTGTTGCAAGTGGAATGCCAGCTAACCCCTCAAATAAAAATGATATTGAAGCTGACGCAGAAAACAGACGTGCCGAAATTACTTCGGATAATTTTGATTTAATGAAACCAATCGTTATTTTTGGTGATAGAGAAAGAGTTACTACTCCATCAATGGTGAATTTCAAATCAGATGTGATTACAAATGATACAATTGAGTCTTGGAAATTAGTTTACCGTCAATCTGGTGATGAAATCGAAGTATTCTCGGGCATTCAAGATCCAGGTTTGATTACATGGCAAATTAAACCAAACCAGTTGAAATCTACAAGTATTCCTGTTGACTGGGAATATACTGTAATAACTAAGAATGGCTTAACTAAAAAACTAAATGGTTCGATTCCCTCTGATTATTTCTCGTTTTCACGTAAAAAGTCAGAAAAATTACCCGACAAAACAATTTCCAAATTTAGTTTAGTTCTATTTGATTTTGATAGTCCACAAATTAGCGAAAAGGATAAGCAAATTATTGACAAAAATATTTTGCCTGTGATTGCAGCAAACTCAACAGTCCAAATCTACGGTTATACTGATAAAATCGGAGATTTTGACTATAACAAAAAACTTGCTACACGAAGAGCAGATGCAGTAAAGAATTATTTGTCATCAAAAGTAAAGAATGTTAAATTTGAATCTTACGGAGTGGGCGAAGGCGTTCAAATCTTTAATAATGATCAAACATTAGGCAGACAATTATCAAGAACTGTGCAAATTTATGTTGTTACTCCTAAAAAATAATCGAGAGATAAATGAATTGTAAAGAAAAATTACAAAAATATCAAGAGAAAATCAAGGAATATAATATAGTTGATTTTTTCAATTCAGATAAAAAAAGAGCAGAGAATTATTCTATCCATTTCAATGATATATATTTTGATTATTCCAAAAACTATATCAATAAAGATATATTAAATTTACTTTTGGAATGTGCAAATCAGAATAATCTACAAGATAAAATCAAAGCAATGTTCTCGGGCGAAAAGATAAATGCTACCGAAAATCGTGCTGTTTTGCATATAGCATTAAGGAATTTCTCTAAGAATCCCATATTCGTTGACGGTGTGGATGTGATGCCAAAAGTTCGCGAAGTACAGCAAAAAATGAGAGGTTTTGTTGAAAAAGTACATTCAGGCGAATGGCTTGGATATACGGGAAAGAAAATTGTAGATGTCGTAAATATTGGAATTGGTGGCTCGCATTTGGGACCTGCTATGGTAACAAAAGCCTTAAATAACTATAAGGTTGAAGGTGTAAATTTGCATTTTATATCCAATATTGATGCTGATGATATTAGATCTGTATTTAAGAAAATTAATCCAGAAACAACATTATTTATAATTGCTTCTAAAACATTTACTACTTTGGAAACAATGACTAATGCACATACTGCAAGAAATTGGTTTTTATCCCAAAATGCGAATGAAAATGATATTCCAAAGCATTTTGTCGCCCTTTCTACAAACAAGTCTGCTTGTAAGGATTTTGGAATTCCATCTGAAAATATGTTTGAATTTTGGAATTGGGTTGGAGGTCGTTATTCACTTTGGTCAGCTATAGGTTTGTCGATAGCATTAGCAATTGGCTGGACGAATTTTGAGGAATTGCTGCACGGGGCTTACGAAATTGATAGGCATTTCGAGCACGCACCACTTAATGAGAATATCCCAGTTATTTATGCCTTGATAGGTAATTGGTACAGGAATTTTTGGGATTATTCGGCAAATGCAGTTATTCCATATTCAAACGAACTTGCTATGTTGCCTGAGTTCTTGCAACAACTCGATATGGAAAGCAATGGCAAATATGTCAACTTGCAAGGAGAAATTGTAGATTATTCTACAGGTCAATTAATTTGGGGCGAAGCTGGCACAAATTCACAACATTCATTTTTTCAATACTTGCATCAAGGAACAGATATTATTCCAGTAGATTTCATTGGATTTATTTCAGCATTCCAAGAAGTTGGCGAGCATCACAAGTTGCTATTAAGCAATATGATCGCTCAGAGTGAAGCATTAATGATTGGTAAAAGTGCTAATCAGGTTGAAACTGAATTACAATCACAAGGCTTATCACAGACACAAATTGAGAAAATCAGACAACATAAAGTTTTCCGAGGCAACCGTCCATCGAATATATTTCTGTTAGATAAATTAACACCAAGATCTATGGGCAAGATAATTTCAATCTTTGAACATAAAGTGTTTGTGCAGGGTGTATTGTGGAATGTAAATTCGTTTGACCAATGGGGCGTGGAATTAGGCAAGCAATTAGCAACAAAAGTGTATAATGAAATTGACAGTGTGGAAGAGCTAAACCACGATAATTCCACAAATATGATAATCAATATGATAAGGAATAAAAATAATGTATAAATTTTTAATATTAAAGGAGTTTATATAAAAATAATTATTAATTTTGTAGTTGGCATAAAGAAGATAGTAATGTACATTATAGAAATGACATTATTGGATAACCATCCAAAACTTAAAACTTAGAATTATGAATATTATTCATTTAATGTTCATTATTCAAACAGCAAATGTGTGTAACTATCTTAACAGTGTCAAAAAGTTATAAATAATTTTTTTAATTAATTAATGTTAATAATTGAAGAGATATTTTACCTTGTATGTGTAAAGTATTGATTTATAAAGAAATATAGAATATTTGAATAGAATAAGTAAAAAAATAAATATAATTGTTAATAAAAAATAATAAAATATTGTTTGGAATATACAAGAAAACTTGTTAAATTTGTTTTTGGGAAAAAGGACGAAATCCTTTTTTTTGGCATACTTATTGTAATTGCAATAGTTGCAATAGTTTATAAAATATTATGAATAATATAATTAAATAAAACATAGGAGTTATTAAATGGTGTTTTCTATGAAGAATTTGCTAACATTAATCGCAGTGTTCGTACTGATAGTTTCGGTGTCCGAAGCACAAACAACGATTAAAAGGCAAGTTGTCGCTGGTGGAGGCATTCTCAACCAAGTAAATGACGACAATATTAGAATATCGGGTATGTTAGGGCAACCCGTAATTTACAAGAAACAACCTACAAGCCCAATCAGCGGTGTTAATTATGACTTACACCAAGGCTTCTGGGTGCCTGATCCACTGGCGGGTACTGGCGTTGACGATAATCCGCTTTCTTACAACAACGGACTTACAAATTATCCTAATCCTGTAAGTACTTCGACTACAATCAAATTCGAACTTAAGTCGCCTTCTTATGTATCATTGAAATTATATGATATGATTGGCAATGTAGTTGCTACTATATTTGAAGGTTATCAAAATGCTGGTGAGCAACAAGTTGCTTTTACAGCTAAAGATCGTTTTGGTGCACAACTTACATCTGGTTCATACTTATACGAATTGCAAGTTAGCCCATCGGATATGGTAGGCAACAATGCATTCAATCCGTATATGTTGAAGAATATTATGATAATTGTTAAGTAATTAATTTGAAAAATTTAAAAAAATATTGTTAAAATTTTATAGGAGTTATTTTAAATGAAGAGATTCTCACTTCTAACAACTTTCCTTGCTTTCTTGTTCAGCGTTTCGTTCGCAATCGCTGCAGTACCACAATTGATTCCATATCAAGGTGTATTGTTTGATGAACAATCCAGCAAATACTTAGACGGAACATATTCCGTTACTTTCGAAATCTACGATTCACCTGCTGGTGGCACTCCAATCTGGACTGTAAATCAAGCTGTTGTAGTAGAACAAGGTTACTTTAATGTAATGTTAGGCGAAGTTAACCCATTAAATGCAGTTAAATTCACTAAACAATTATATTTACAAGTAACTGTTGCCAATGGCACTCCATACCCAAGAACAAAATTGGGTGCTACACCTTATGCAATCCAAGCTGTTTCAGCAATTGATGCTGACACTGCAAAAGTTGCTCAAGATGTAGTTGATGGTGTATTGACTTGGACAAAATTCCAAGCTGATCAAATTATCGCTGGTGGCGACTTGGCTGGTAATTATCCAAATCCAACTTTGAGAACAGGCGTAGTTTTAGAAAACATCGCTCCTGGTTCAATTACTCAAAAGTATTTGGCTCCAAACGTAACTGTTCCTCCATCAGGAAAAGCTGGTGGCGATTTAGCTGGTAATTATCCAGATCCATTAATCGCAAAGGGTGCAGTAAAAACTGACCGTATTTATGATGGTGCTGTTACTAACGAAAAATTAGCTGATAATTCAGTTGATTCATACAACATTATCGACGGTGAAGTTTACTTAGTTGACTTAAACGACGAAGTAAAAACTATGGGCGGCGACTTAAGTGGTTTCTTACCAAATCCAGTTGTTGTTGGTATTCAAAATATCCCAGTTAGCGATGCTACTCCTTGGGATGGTGCTGTTTATATGTACGACTTAGCTTCCAATACTTGGATGCCGGCTAATGCAGCTGGTGATATAGCTGGACCTTACAATAATTTACAAATCCAAGAAGGTACTGTAACTACAATCGAAATTTTAGACGGAACAATTATGGATGTTGATGTTAATGCTAACGCAGCTATCCAAGGTACTAAAATTTATCCTGATTTCGGAATGCAAGACATTATGACAACTGGCGATTTGTATGTTGATAATGCTTATGTAACTAATGATATTTACACTACAAGCTTGATGGCTACTAATGTAACTTCATTGAATGGTACATTTGATAATTTATTAGTATATACAACTACTTTAATTAATGGTGATGTTACTATTAATAGTAATGCAGAAATTAATGGTACAATCACTGGTGTTAATAACTTTGTATTAGATGGTGAACCTTTAACAAGTGGCGACTTAGATGGATTTTATCCATTCCCAATCATTCGTGATTTAGCAGTTACAACTGATAAATTAGCTGATGGCGCTGTTGTAAATTCAAAATTAGCTTTAAACGCAGTTGAAACTGACAATATCTTAGATTTAACAATCCAATCTAGCGACATAGGCGATGGTCAAATCACAACTGCTAAATTAGCAGCTGGTTCTGTTACTAATGTAATTATCGCTCCAGATGCAGTAACTTCAGATAGAATTTTAGACGGCACAAT
>DYPF01000412.1 GCA_020720105.1 Chloroherpeton thalassium | reverse complement strand
TTAATCATATTTCACATATTCTTCATCTGAGCCTAAACTATCTATTTTATAATGAAAATCTATTTCTAATAATCCTGCGTCTGCATTATAATCGTCTATACCACCCGTTCCTGTAGCATCTCTAAATATTCTGCAGATAATCATTGAACTAAATTGTTTACCGACACCAGAAAGGGTTCCTAATTCAGTTATATAATGAATATCAGATATAAGATCTTCTCCCAAATGATTTACATCACCATAAATAATATTAGTGGTAGAAAATGAATCTCCTACATTTGCCCATGTATATTCCAATCCCCAGCAAACATCTTGTCCAACGCCACCATTTGACTTTACAAACCAATGTACGTGTGGATATATATCAGTACCTTGCTCCCAATTATGTGGTAACTGAACAGTAAAATACAATTCCTCTTCAGTTGTAGGACTAAAATACCAAGTGAATACTCCTTGACTTGATCCATTTCTAAATGAGCGTGTAAAATCTGGATCATTTGATCCTCCTCTTGTTGTTGAAGTAGTTGCAATTCTTATATCATCATATTGAGTTGCGTCTCCATGAGATCTTAACTGTCCTTTAGTATCAAATTCTGTATAGTTTCCTTGTGCATAATTTCCAAAATATGCACTACTAAAAATTGGGTATTTATTAAATCCTGCCATATTCTTTAAGGTCTAAATGATTTAGTAATATAGATAGTTAAATCTCCAACTGTGGAACCGGGAACAGTTGCATACGATTGAAGTTGAATATAAGGAATTACTCCTATATCAAATTCATAATATTTATTAAAATCAGTTGAAGTTCCAGACCATAATAAAATTTCTGATACTCCGTCGATACTAAATTCTTCTGTTCCACTTTCTGTATGCTTTCCTAAGGCTTTCAAATAAACATCTTGACTATCATTTGCATCCACTGCAACAAAAATTCCTAAATGAGTATATCCTCTCATATCAATTTCTGCACCGTAATCTACATAAACATCTGTTAAATTTTGAGCAGAAACGAGTGTTTCGACATCAGTATATCTATTCCAAAGTGGAGATAATTCAACAATTCTCAAGGCACCTAATCCAAAATCCAAATAAGGAAATCCTACATCAAAGACAATTTGCAATTCATCTGTATTATCCATTAAAGAAGTGTCATAATCTAAAGTCAATACATTAGAAAGTATTGAACCACCTCGACCAGCTGATGCAAAATTGAAAATTATTACATTATCTGTAACATTTGTGATAAGAAAGACATCTTGTAAGTTAACTGTTCCTACCCCGATAAAAGTTATGGTATGAGCAGAAGCATCAAACGTGTATGAACCAATATCTTTACTTAAATTTATATTCATTTTTTATCTTTTTTTTAAAGAGCAACTGCCATTGCTATAACGAATGATTCATCGAAATCTAAAGAATACCATGCACCATTTCTGTATGTTTCAATTTTACCTGAATCGCTATTGTTTATTTTATATCCTTCTGTTACATTTACAAGAGCATCTCTTTGTATAGTTGTTAATGTAGGATATGGTATTGATTGTGTTTTTAATCCCATGATGTTAGTTTATTTTTGAAAGTATATATTCATATTCTAT
>DYPF01000109.1 GCA_020720105.1 Chloroherpeton thalassium | reverse complement strand
GGTAAATGGGAAGATGATATATGTACCGGTGAAGCAAATTGCAATAATGGTTGTATTGATGATGATGTTTGTAGGACTGGTGAAAAAAGAGATGATGTTAAAAGTTGCGGTTTAAACAATCTTGGTTTACAAAAAGAAATATGTACAGATGGTAAATGGGAAGATGATATATGTACCGGTGAAGCAAATTGCAATAATGGTTGTAAAGGTGATAATATTTGTACTAATGCTGATACAAAAGAAATTCCGTGTGGATATAATAATAACGGAATACAACAACAACAATGTATAACAGGAAAATGGGAAAATACAGGTAATTGTTTAGATCCTGATGAATGTGTTGATAACAGTGAACAATCAGCACAATGCGGTTTTGAAACAAATAACGGAATAAATGAACAATTGTGTGTTGACGGAAAATGGGAATGTTCTGTATTTGTAAAATTACTTGGTTCTCAACAAGTGGATTTGGGTAATGATACAGCAGTTGATAATGAAGGAAATATTTATGTTACAGGAGAAACAAGCGGAATTTTGGGAATTGTAAATTTCGGAGATTTTGATATGTTTTTGACTAAGTATTCTCCTTATGGAAAATTGCTTTGGGTAAAACAATTGGGATTGACAACTTTTGATTCGGGAAGAAGAATAGCTATTGATAATAATTTTATTTATGTTACAGGTTATACAAGCGGAAAAATCGGGTCTGTTGATCCTTATTTAGGAAGTGTTGATAATTATATTGCAAAATACGATACTGACGGAAATTTGATTTGGATAAGACAAACAGGAACTAATGATCAAGATTATGTACAAAATATTTATGCAAAAAATGGTTTTGTTTATATTTCAGGTGATACATGGGGTGTTCTTCCCGGAAATATTGATTATAATGGTTGGGATGGTTTCTTTATAAAATATAATTCTAACGGAGAGTTTATCTTTGCAAAACAATTCGAAGACGGCGGAACAACAATTTATGTTAATGAAGAAAACGGAGAAGACTTTATTTATGTCGGAGGAAATACAGCCGGAAATTTGGAAGGATTTACTAATTCGGGAGGAACTGATATTTTTGTGTTAAAATATAATTCTGCCGGAACTTTACTAAAAACACTTCAAACAGGAACAAATGCAGATGACGAATTAGCCCAAATAAAAATCAAATCAGATAAACTTTATATTACAGGTTTAACAAGAGGAAGTTTTCCTAATTATTCAATAAAAGGAATTTATGATATTTTTTTAATGAAATATAACACCAATTTAGAACAGGAATTTGTAATACAATATGGTTCTCTTTCTGATGATTTTGCACATGATTTAAATATTGATGAATCGGATAATATTTATATAACAGGTTATACTCACGGAGCATTGGAAGGATTTTCAAATTTGGGAGGCAGAGATATAATACTTTCAAAATTTAACAGCTTGGGAATTATGCAATATTCCAAACAATGGGGAAGTTTATATGATGATACTCCTTTTGCTTCAGAATATTTTAACGGATATATCCATATAACAGGAGAAACATCAGGTGTGTTATACGAAAATTCAAATGAAGGCGGAGCTGATGCTTTTTTAATCAAGTGGTCTGAATAAGGAAAATCTATACATTCATTTTTTTAATGATAAAAATTATATTTTAATGTATAATATATTTTTTTTGAGGATGATATGAAATATTTTTTATTTATTTTTGTAATAACGGCATTTGTAAGCTGCAGCAATTCAAGCACCGAAAGTGTAAAAAAATGTAACACATCCGAAGAATGCGGAGATAATTATTATTGCAGTACAAATATATGCTTTAAAAGTACATGTATTGCCGAAAATAAAGATTCCAACGGAAATTTATGTTCGGATATTGAAAAATGCAATATTTATATCACAGGACACACAACCGGAAAAATAGGAAACGATCAATTTATTAATGATATAGATTATTTTTTGGTTAAATATGATAAATCAGGCAATCTTCTTTATAAACACCAATTCGGAACATCAGGTAATGATAACGGAAATGCAATAACTGTAACAAGTGATGGTTTTGTTTATATTGCAGGAAACACAACCGGAACTTTTGAAGATAATATAAATAAAGGAGACAGTGATATCTTTTTATCAAAATTTGATAATAACGGAAATGAGATATGGACAAAACAAGAAGGAACACTCGGAGGAGATGCAGCTTATAAAGTTGTTGCTGATAATACAAGTGTTTATATAACAGGATATGTAAACGGAACATTAAATCCTAATATACATTTGGGTGAAAGTGATGCCTTTTTAATAAAATATGATTCAGACGGAAACAAACAATGGTCTAAACAATTCGGAACTTCATTATCTGATGGTGGTAATGCAGTTTCAATTTCAAATGACGGATATATTTATGTTACAGGCAGTGTTATAGGAAGTTTTAACGGAAATGATTATTTCGGAGGTAAAGATATTTTTTTAAGTAAATTTGACAGCTCAGGAAACATTCTACTAGAAAAACAATGGGGAACAATTGCTGATGAAGAATCAACAGATATGATAATTGATGTTGATAACAATATTTATATTCCCTGGAAAACAAGCGGGAGTTTGTTTGAAAATATTAATTCAGGTACGAATGATGCTTTTTTGATTAAGTGGAAAGAATAATAAGTATATATTACTAAGGAGTTATTATGAATAAGTTATTATTTTTAATGGTATTGCTTTTTATAGTTACGGGATGCGAAAAATTTGACGCAACCAATGTTTCATGCGACGAAAAGAACAAATGCCCAAATGATTATTACTGTGAAATTGATAAATGTGTTGAAAGTAAATGTAAGGGAGAAAAAACAGATAAAGATAATAATCCATGTTCTTTAGATGAAGAATGTAATATTTTTACAGGAGAATGTGGAGACTCAATCAGATGTTCTGTAAACGGACAAATAAAAAATCAAGTATGCGGATTTAATAAAAAAGGTAATGGTGATTTCAAATGTATAAGTGGTTTCTGGATAGAAGTTAATTGTGATGATTCTGATGAATGTACAAACGGAACTGAGTCAACAATTAATTGCGGTTATAATAATAACGGAGACCAACCCATGAAATGCACTGAAGGACAATGGCAGAATAATGGTGAATGTGTTGAGGTTGATGAATGTACAAATGAGGATAAAAGAAATGATGAAACGAAATGCGGTTTAAATAACGCCGGATTTCAAAAAGAAATATGTGTTGAAGGCAAATGGACAAAAGATGAATGTGCCGAAGAAGAAAATTGTAATAACGGTTGTATTGATGATGATATATGTTATGATTTAACCCCGAATATACAGGTTGATTGCGGATTAAACAATCGAGGAAAACAAGAAAAAGATTGTGTTGAAGGACAATGGGTAAATGTAGGTGGTTGTATTGATCCTGATGAATGTGTTGATAACAGTGAAAGATCAGAAGAATGCGGTTTTGGAATAAATAATAATATAGATGAACAGTTATGTGTATTAGGAAAATGGGAATGTTCTGTTTTTGTTAAATTACTTGGTTCTCAACAAAAAGATTTAGGTAATGATATAGTAATTGATAATGAAGGAAATATTTATGTAACAGGAGAAACAAGCGGAATTTTGGGAATTGTAAATTTCGGAGAATATGATATGTTTTTGGCTAAGTATTCTCCTTATGGAAAATTGCTTTGGGTAAAACAATTGGGATTGGTGACTTTTGATTCGGGAAGAAGAATAGCTATTGATAATAATTTTATTTATGTTACAGGTTATACAAGCGGAAAAATCGGGTCTGTTGATCCTTATTTAGGAAGTGTTGATAATTATATTGCAAAATACGATACTGACGGAAATTTGATTTGGATAAGACAAACAGGAACTAATGATCAAGATTATGTACAAAATATTTATGCAAAAAATGGTTTTGTTTATATTTCAGGTGATACATGGGGTGTTCTTCCCGGATGTTCTGATTTAAATGATTGGGATGGTTTTTTTGTAAAATATAATTCAAACGGAGATTTTATCTTTGCAAAACAATTCGAAGACGGAGGAACGACAATTTATGTTAATGAAGAAAACGGAGAAGATTTTATTTATGTGGGAGGAAGTACAGCCGGAAATTTGGGAGGATTTACTAATTCGGGAGGAATTGATATTTTTGTGTTAAAATATGATTCAGCCGGAAATTTACTAAAAACATTTCAAACAGGAACAAGTGCTGATGATGGATTAACGCAAATAAAAATCAAATCAAATAAACTTTATATTACAGGTGTAACAAAAGGAAGTTTTCCTAATTATTCAATAAAAGGAACTTATGATATTTTTTTAATGAAATATAACACCAATTTAGAACAGGAATTTGTAATACAATATGGTTCTCTTTCTGATGATTTTGCACATGATTTAAATATTGATGAATCGGATAATATTTATATAACAGGTTATACTCACGGAGCATTGGAAGGATTTTCAAATTTGGGAGGCAGAGATATAATACTTTCAAAATTTAACAGCTTGGGAATTATGCAATATTCCAAACAATGGGGAAGTTTATATGATGATACTCCTTTTGCTTCAGAATATTTTAACGGATATATCCATATAACAGGAGAAACATCAGGTGTGTTATACGAAAATTCAAATGAAGGTGCAGGTGATATGTTTTTAATCAAGTGGAAACCTGATATTTGTGTTGATGGCGAAAGACGAGATGATTTTAAAAGATGCGGATATAATAATAACGGATATCAACAAGAAATATGTGTAAATAATTTATGGATTGATGATACTGATTGTGATGAGTTGTTGAATTGTAATAATGGCTGTATTGATGATGATGAATGTGTAAATGATGTTTTACAATCAATTGAATGTGGATTTGAGGTAATAAATGCAGTTAATGTACAAATATGCGTTGATGGTAAATGGTTTTGTTCTGATTGGTTAAAAACAACAGGAACAGAACAAACTGATATTGCTTATGGATTAACAGTTGATGATGAAGAAAATATTTATATTACAGGATTAAGTTACGGAAATTTTGACGGAAATACCAATTCAGACAGTGATTGTGATTCTAATATTGAAGGTATTCAAGTTTGTTCGGATACTTTTTTAATAAAATATAATAAATTCGGGGAAGTTGTTTGGTCAAAATTAATAGGTACTTCTGGAAATGATGCCGGAAGAAAAATTGTTTTTGAAGATAATTATATTTATGTTATAGGAGAAACAAGCGGAGAACTTGTGAGTGGAAATTTTATGGGTGTTTCAGATTCTTTTATTGCAAAATATGATATAAACGGGAATCAAATTTGGATAAAACAATTCGGAACTGATAATGTTGATGCAGTAAGAGATATTGCAATTATTGGAAATGATATATATTTAACAGGTTTAACTTACGGTACTTTTCCTAATAATGTAAATATAGGTGATTCAGATATTTTTATTGCAAAATATGATATAAACGGTAACAATATTTGGATTAAACAATCAGGAACTAATCAATATGATGAGGCAACATCAATAAAAATAGTTGATATAGGTGAAGATGTTAACATTTACATTTCCGGAATAACTTTTGGTTCATTTGAAAATTATATAAATCAGGGACAGGGAGATTGTTTTTTAATAAATATTGAAGAAACCGGAAATATTAAATTTATAAAACAATGGGGAAGTGTTCTTAATGATAAAGTAAACAGTATTGATGTTGATTCCCAAAACAATATTTTTCTTATGGGCATTAAAGATGTTCCTGTTACAACAGATGTTTTTGTTTATAAGTTTGCAACTGACGGAACAAATGAAGGAACTGTTGAAATATGGAATCAGGTATTTACATCAACTTCACCGAATCCGGACAATAGTTTAAGACCAAGGGGTGATTTCGGATATTCGATTACAACAGATGATTCGGATAACATATATATAAGCGGAGATTCTTGGGGAAATTATGAACAAACAACTAATAACGGAGAAGCTGATATATTTTTAACAAAATTAGATAATTCAACAGGGACTCCGATTTACACTAAACAATGGGGTTCATCTTCGCTTGATACAGGTTACGGAGTTTTATATAAAAACGGTTATATTTATATTATAGGTGAAACAAGAAGTTCTGAATTTTACTCAAATATTTCTGCCGGTGGTTCTGATGCTTTTTTAATTAAGTGGAGTGAATAAATCTAAAGTTATGTAATTTTATAAAGGAATTTATTATGAGAAAAATAATATTATTTGTAATGTTGTCTTTTATGTTTGTCAGTTGTTCTGAAACTAATACAGGAACTTCAAAATGCAGTGAATCTAAAAACTGTTCTAATGGTTATTACTGTGAAATTGATAAATGTATTAAAAGTATGTGTTCTGATATTAATACAGATAAATATAATAACCCATGTGCCTTAGCAGAACATTGTAATCTTTTTACCGGTTTATGTGATAAACCTATTGAATGTAATGTAAATGGATTGGTTAAAAATCAAGTATGCGGATTTAATAATAAAGGTATGGGTGAATAATGGTTTTTGGGAATTAGTTGTATGTGATGATTCCGATGAATGTACAAACGGAACTGAGTCAACAATTGAATGCGGTTATAATAATAATGGAGAGCAACCCACAAAATGCGTTGATGGACAATGGCTGAATAATGGTGAATGTATTGATTCTGATGAATGTATAAATGGGGATAAAAGAAATGATGAAACGAAATGCGGTTTAAATAATGCCGGATTTCAAAAAGAAATATGTGTTGAAGGCAAATGGACAAATGATGAATGTGCTGAAGAAGAAAATTGTAATAATGGTTGTATTGATGATGATATATGTTATGATTTAAACCCAAATATACAGATTGATTGCGGATTTAACAATCGAGGAAAACAAGAACAAAAGTGTATTCAAGGACAATGGGAAAATGTAGATGGTTGTATTGATCCTGATGAATGTGTTGATAACAGTGAAATATCAGAAGAATGCGGTTTTGAAACAAATAACGGAATAAATGAACAATTGTGTGTTGATGGAAAATGGGAATGTTCTGTTTTTGTTAAATTACTTGGTTCTCAACAAACAGATTTGGGTAATGATATAGTAGTTGATACTAATGGAAATATTTATATCACAGGAGAAACAAACGGTGTTTTGGGAACTGAAAGTTTTGGAGATTATGATATGTTTTTGGCAAAGTATTCTCCCGAAGGAGAATTGCTTTGGGTAAAACAATTGGGATTGATAACTTTTGATTCAGGAAGAAGTATAGCTGTTGATAATAATTATATTTATGTTACAGGTTATACAAACGGAAAACTCGGAAATTTTGATCCTCATTTAGGAAGTGTTGATAATTATATTGCAAAATACGATACTGACGGAACTTTGATTTGGATAAGACAATCAGGAACAAATACTCATGATTATGTACAAAATATTTATGCAAAAAATGGTTTTGTTTATATTGTTGGAATAACTTGGGGTGTTCTTCCCGGATGTATTGATTTAAGTGGGTATGATGGTTTTTTTATAAAATATAATTCAAACGGAGAGTTTATTTTTGCAAAACAATTTGAAGATGACGGAGCAACAATTTATGTTAATGAAGAAAACGGAGAAGACTTTATTTATGTTGGAGGAAATACAGCCGGAAGTCTGGAAGGTTTTACTAATTCGGGAGGAACTGATATTTTTGTGTTAAAATATAATTCTGCCGGAACTTTACTAAAAACACTTCAAACAGGAACAAATGCAGATGACGAATTAGCCCAAATAAAAATCAAATCAGATAAACTTTATATTACAGGTTTAACAAGAGGAAGTTTTCCTAATTATTCAATAAAAGGAATTTATGATATTTTTTTAATGAAATATAACACCAATTTAGAACAGGAATTTGTAATACAATATGGTTCTCTTTCTGATGATTTTGCACATGATTTAAATATTGATGAATCGGATAATATTTATATAACAGGTTATACTCACGGAGCATTGGAAGGATTTTCAAATTTGGGAGGCAGAGATATAATACTTTCAAAATTTAACAGCTTGGGAATTATGCAATATTCCAAACAATGGGGAAGTTTTTATGATGATACTCCTTTAGCTTCAGAATATTTTAACGGATATATTCATATAACAGGAGAAACATTAGGTTTGTTATATGGAAATTTAAATGAAGGTTTAGGTGATATGTTTTTAATCAAGTGGTCTGAATAAGAAAAATCTATACATTCATTTTTTTAATGATAAAAATTATATTTTAAGGTATAATATATTTTTTTTGAGGGTGATATGAAATATTTTTTATTTATTTTTGCAATAACGGCATTTGTAAGCTGCAGCAATTCAAGCACCGAAAGTGTAAAAAAATGTAACACATCCGAAGAATGCGGAGATAATTATTATTGCAGTACAAATATATGCTTTAAAAGTACATGTATTGCCGAAAATAAAGATGCCAACGGAAATTTATGTTCGGATACCGAAAAATGCAATATTTATACCGGTCAATGTGATGTTATTGTTGAATGCGATATTAACTCATTACCTGTAAAAACAGATGAATTATGCGGATTAAATAATAACGGCATTATGTATAAAAATTGTGAAAGCGGACGATATAAACTGCAATGTGTTGATTTTGATATTTGTGTTAATAATGAAATATTAATAACTGTATGCGGTAATGATAATAACGGCGAACAAACTCAAAAGTGTTTAAACGGGCAATGGGTTAATGAAGGTGATTGCGTTA
>DYPF01000411.1 GCA_020720105.1 Chloroherpeton thalassium | reverse complement strand
GTTTTCGAACTGCAAGATGTGGAATTGTCCTCTAAATACATTCTTAACATTCTGTGAAAGAGCTTAATGTGTTACAGTTAGCAATTACAAGTCTTGCATTTACCATCATTGGAGTATTTTCTCATGCATTGCATTCAAATTAGATAGTAGAATAGGCACAGCTAATTGTTAACGAAAGGAAAAATCTATTCAAAGTTTGGCTCTGAAAACTTAAACTATTTGTAACAATCAATTGACGAATAAGATCTAATATGTCAAATACATTATTGATTTGCCATTACCAATAACAAAATTGATGATTCTTAGTTATTTATGCTGCATTTAAGATGTCATATTTTTTTGTAATTTTAAATTTAAGGTGTTTTAAATTCTGTTTAAATTTATTTATTTCTGAATGAAATTTGATTTTTAAAAAAATTGATCATACTAGTCCTCCAAGTACTCTTTCTTTATCTTACACCCAATTTGATTCATTCGTCTAGGGTTTTTCAGCTTACTATGCTATTTCATACCTATTCTCTTTTCTTTTCTTAGCAGTAACTTTCGCGTAATAAATTGCCGTTATGATTAAAACAATACTTGCAATACCTGCTACAACGATAATAATGATCATCAGTAAGGACACTCCCTGTTCACTCTAAGAATCAACACCGAATGAGTTTTAATGAATATCAGAAGTATTCACTTTTTCTATTTACTCAGTTGTCTCATTGTTTACCTTTGAGGAATTTGCAGAAACAGATATTGGCTTATCAACAATCAGCATAACACTTTGCGGGTCACTCAATTATCTTAATAAGCGACTTGCCTTTAAAGTCAATGCGCACTGAAATCAAATCAAATATAAAAGGAAAATTACTGTAAACTTCAAACGATAGCTTCCATCAGGAGCTGCAGATAGGTCCACTTCAATTTGGTAAACATTTTTAGTTGTTTAAGTATTTTCTGTCAATAGACACTAATATGCTCCAAATTCATTCACCTTTTAGAAAGTTATTATATTTACTATTACAAGCGTTCCATAAGGTGGAATAGCAATGTCATATTCACTTTTGATTGTGGTTGGTAAATAGAGCTAAATGGCCAAACTCGTTTCCACTGCTTGCAAAAATTCAGAATCTTGAGACCTATTAATATTGAAAGTATCTAGAGCAAATAACCCTTCGCTTCTGACTTAAGGAATGAAGAACGTGGACAATTTAGTAGCATCAGTCTGCTACTAAATAATTGTGATCGTGCCTGGAGAGATCCCGGTTTCAAATGCTACTCTTACGCCTTCAACCGTCAAGGCGGAAGAGAAGGTGACTGTCAATGTATGAAAAAAGAGTTATTTAGTTTCTTTAAATATGTGGATGATCTATCCAGTCAAAGTGTACGAATTTGTTGTTGCGTCCGTTGCCAATGCAAATCCACAATTTCTAAGTTAACTATTTTATCTTTATCCCAAAATAAAGTAAGTTACATTAGGCTGGCTTCCACTTTGACATCAAGCTACCTTTTTACAAATTCCACTAAGCTCGTATTAACACTACTTGCGCAAGTATATTGAAAATTTAAATCCTCCTTAAATGTCTCGGTGATAATATAATCGACTTTATCCTAAAA
>DYPF01000108.1 GCA_020720105.1 Chloroherpeton thalassium | reverse complement strand
TTTCTCAAAAATAGCATTTATATTGTTAATATCCAAATATTTATGATGTTTTTTGAAAAAATTTCTAGACAAAATTCAAATGAATTGGATCCTTTGGATAGAAAAGATATGTATTATAAAAATTGTTTGTATGCAGAATTAGAACGTATCATAAATCACTGTGAAAATTCATATAAAGAATTTGGTGCAGAACCTGATCCTGATATGCCTGTTGATAATAGTATTCAATATCAACAAACAAAAGATATAATTTATAGAACAGGTCAAGATCCTACCTACTACGATGGAAAGTTACTTAATAATGATAATGATATGAATTTTGTTGAATAAAGATTTATATTGCATCAATCATTTGATTACAAAACACCGTTTCAAAGGCATTGTATTGCAGCATAAACGAGAATAACTTTTTTTTGGCTTTAACTAAGGTCAGCCAAAAAAGTTATTTCCCATTTATGCCAGCACGCAAGTGTATCTTAACTTAAACAAGTCTCTGTCTTTACAATTCGGAGTACTTTCAATCTCAATTATTAAAGATTTAGTTTTCCCAATTTGAACAAATGATATAAAAAAAAATTAGCATTAATTTTGTTTTTTACACCCATTTTCAATCTAAAACATTAAACTCCCGCACAAATCGAAGTTTTTTTATGTGCATTGAGCGATAAATTGCACCTACAAGAAATCGACGGTAATATTCCGTAAAAAACGCAAAAACAATGTAACTTAATATAATATAAATTACATTTGAATATTGCTACAATAAAATATATTTTAATATATTATTTATTTTTCATATCTTTGAACTTTATTTGAATAACATTACAAAATATTATTTGATGCAAGTTAAGTTAAATGAAATAGCAAATATTCAGTTCGGTTATTACGGACAACCCAGTAAATACGGTACTATTCCCTATTTACAAGCGAAGCATTTCAATGAATTTGGTCAATATATAAATGAAGATGATAATTTTTTAGAAGAAGATGCAAAAGTTACTGCCAACTTCCTTCAAAACGATGATATTCTTTTCGTCGCAAAAGGATTTCGCTTTTTTGCAACACTATATAAACAAGAATTTGGAAATGCTGTGGCATCTTCAATATTTTTTATTATTAGAGTAGATACAACTAAAATTATACCTGCGTATTTGGTTTCGGTTTTAAATCTTCCTAAAAACTTATTGTATTTCCAACAATCAGCTTCGGGTAGTTCTATTCCTTCTATTCGGAAAAACGAGTTAGCTGACTTTACTTTTAATCTAATACCATTAGTACAACAAATGAAAGTAGTAGCTTTACAAGAACTATATCTAAAAGACATTGAGCTTACAAGCAATTTAATCAAAGAGAAACAAAAACTTTTTCAAACGACAATTTCAACAATTATTAAATAAATTCAAGATGGCAAAAGTAAAAAATGATGCTCCCGGAATGAGAGGAGACAGAAGTAGAAACGACAATGGCATATTAAGAAAGAAAAGAAGTGATACTCATATAGGCACTATTGAGAAAACATACAACATTGATCTTAGCGAAAGAAGTGAAATGCACTTACGTACATTTTTGGAAAAGAATAATATTAATTCATTGAATGATTTGATTAACGATAAAAAAACAAACAAGTAAAACTACCAATTATGGCTGAGAATAAAATTACGCAAAGAGAAATCAATAATATAGTTTGGAAAGCTTGCGATACTTTACGTCCAGTAATGGGTAGTGAGCAATACAAAGATTATATTTTGACACTATTATTCATTAAATATCTTTCTGATGTTTGGAAAGATAAAGTAGAACAATATCGCATAAAATATCCGGATAATGATGATATGGTGCAACGCCAATTACAAAGAGAGCGTTTTATATTACCCGAAATAAGCAATTTCGATCACCTATATCAAAATCGTAGTGAACCAAACATTGGGGAAATTATAGATATTGGTTTAACAGCTTTAGAGGATGCCAACCGTGCTAAATTAGCAATGGTATTCCGAAGTATTTCATTCAATTCTGAAACGGTTTTTGGGCAAACCAAGCAGCGTAATGCTATCATGAAAAACTTATTGGTAGATTTCTCTGCGCTGGATCTGCAACCATCCCATTTAGAAGGAAACGACATTATAGGAGATAGTTATGAATTCCTAATATCAAAATTTGCTGGGGAAAGTGGTAAAAAATCGGGTGAGTTTTACACACCTGGTGAAGTGAGCACTTTATTGGCCAAATTAGTGGATCCACAACCCGGAAATAGAATTTGTGATCCTACATGTGGTTCAGGTTCCTTACTTATTAAAGTGGCTGACGAAGTAAAAGGAAAAAACTATTCGCTTTATGGTCAAGAAAACAACGGTAGTACATGGGCTTTATGTCGAATGAATATGTTTTTGCATGAACAAGATAGTGCAACAATCGAATGGGGTGATACTATCAACAATCCTAAACTTTTAGAGAAAGACAATCTTATGAAGTTTCATATTGTTGTTGCTAATCCACCTTTTAGTTTAGACAAATGGGGTGCAGATACAGCTACAGCTGACCAGTTCAACCGTTTCCATAGAGGTGTTCCTCCGAAAAGTAAAGGGGATTATGCTTTTATCAGTCACATGATAGAGACTACTTATGAAGATGTCGGCAAAGTTGGGGTTATTGTACCACATGGTGTATTATTTCGTAGTAGTAGCGAAGGTCAAATTCGTAAAAAATTAATAGATGAAAACTTATTAGAAGCTGTTATCGGTTTGCCTGCTAATTTATTTTTCGGTACAGGAATTCCAGCAGCAATTTTAATTTTCAATCGTGGTAAAGGTGCAAACAAGGACATTCTTTTCATTGATGCCAGTCGTGAGTTTGAAAGTGGTAAGAACCAAAACAAATTCAGAGAATCCGATATTGAACATATTGTTTCAACTTTCAAATCCTTTAAAGCAGCAACACCTTTAACAACTGAAAAAGGCGCTGTAATTGAAGATAAATACAGTTATCGTGCAACTATTGCTGATATTATTGAAAACGACTATAATCTAAATATTCCTAGATATGTAGATACATTTGAGGAAGAAGAAGAAGTTGATATTAAAGCTACGCACAACAATATTACAGTTCTAAAAAAACAACTTTCTGAAGTAGAAATCCAAATGGAAAACTTCTTAAAAGAGTTGAATTTAATATAAAAGAAAAAACAAAATGCAAGTCAGTAAAATACAATACGCTTCCGACCTACATTTAGAATTTCCTAAAAACAAGGAATTCTTTAATGCTAATCCTTTAGTTCCTAATGGGGACATATTGATTTTGGCAGGAGATATTGTGCCTTTTGCAGTAATGGATAAGCATCAAGATTTTTTCAGCTTCTTATCAGATAATTTTCAAATGACCTATTGGATTCCAGGCAATCACGAATATTATTATTTTGATGCAGCAACAAAGTCCGGAACCTTTTATGAAGAAATTAGAAGTAACGTAATCTTGTTAAACAATTCGGTAGTGCAACATCAAGATACAAAATTGATATTCTCTACGTTGTGGTCCAAAATTAGTCTTGCAAATCAATGGAATATAGAAAGAGGATTGAGTGATTTTCATGTTATTAATTACAATGGTCACAAATTAACAGCTGATGATTACAATGGTATGCATGCCAATTGTATCAACTTTATTAATCAAGAATTACAAAATAAAGATGCCAATAAAATAGTTGTAGTAACACACCATGTTCCAACATTTAAAAAGTATCCGAAAATATATAAAAACAGCACCTTAAATGAAGCTTTTGCAGTAGAACTTTTCGATACTATAGAAGCTTCCAATGCAGATTATTGGATTTATGGTCACAGCCATTACAATACAAAAGAGTTTAAAATTGGTACAACACAATTGCTAACTAATCAATTGGGTTATGTACAGCGTAATGAAAATGAACGTTTCAATCCTTTAAAATATTTTACTATATGAATTTCAATATAATAAAGTTATATTTGCACAATAAAGTAGTTGACTTTATTACTATTTTTTAACTTTATCAACAACTAGATTATGAGAAAAGCAATTAATTACATCAATGAATCTCTTGGTATAGATGCCATAGAAAACCCAATTCTAAATAAACATTTGGGCAATTTACCAATGTATATTACGCAAGCCTATAAATTATATGATGTAATTGTTTTTAATAAAAATATAGTGTTGATAGAACAAAGAAATGAAGATGATTTTAGTGTTTTACAAACAGAAAAACATTTGCAATTGATAAGAAATGCTATCAATAAAACGGTTGTTTTAGTATTAGAAAATCTGCAATCTTACAATAGAAAGCGATTAATCGAAAAAGGAATAAACTTTATTGTGCCAGATAAACAACTTTTTTTACCGGAACTATTAATCAATTTGAGTGAAAATTATACGCAACCAAAATCAAAATTTAAAAGCAAATGTTTAATGCCTTCTTCTCAATTCTTGTTGCTGTATCATATCATTCACCGATATAATAATTGGAAAATAGAAGAACATTCATTCAAAGAAATTGCTAAGAAATTAGACTATACACCAATGGCGGTGTCTTATGCTGTTGAGGATTTAAAAAATCATGATTTAATAGAAGTATATGGTGAAAAGGAAAAGTTTATCAAGTTCAATTTAGAAAGAAGCGAATTATGGCACACAGCACAGCAACAAAATATTTTGGAAAGCCCAGTGTTAAAAACAGTATTTGTAGATGAGCTGCCTACTAATGTATTTATGCTAAAAGCCAACGCATCTGCTTTGCCCAAATACACTAGTATCAACCCAAGCAAACAAAAATACTACGCTATCGAAAAAAGTGCGTTTTATTTCTTGCAAAAAAACAACGGCTTATTAAATGCTAATGATAGAGAAGGCAAATTTGCAATTGAAGTATGGAAATACAATCCAGTAACATTGTTAGATGATTTTCCAGTAGATAATGCTGTGGTCGATCCATTGTCATTATACTTATCTTTAAAAGACAGTAATGATGAACGTGTTGAAATGGGATTAGAACAAATAATAGAAAAAATGATATGGTAGTAGGATTAGACACTTTTAGTGCACATTTCAAAGATTTTCAAGACAGCTATATTATCATTGGCGGAACCGCTTGCGACATTATTATAGAAGACGCAGGTTTTACACCTCGTGCTACCGATGATATTGATATGATTTTGATTGTAGAAGCTTTGTCTCCAGAATTTGTTGCCAAGTTTTGGGAATTCATCGTTCTCGGACAATATGCTGTAAAACAAAAAAACGAAGAAGAAAGAAACTGCTACCGTTTTGCAAATCCTGCCAATGCAGAGTATCCAAAACAACTAGAATTATTTTGTAAAGAACCCGATATTATTGATGTCAATGAAGGCGCACATCTTACACCTATTCCTGTAGAAGAAGGATTATCGAGCATGTCAGCTATATTGTTAGACGAAAACTATTATAACTATACTTTAGAACACAGTGAAGTAAAAGAAGGCGTGCATTATGCAACACCACAAACAATAATTTGCCTAAAAGCTTTTGCCTTTTTAAACAATACCGAAAGAAAAGCAGCAGGGCAAAATGTGAGAACAGTAGATATTAAAAAACACAAAAACGATGTATTTAGAATGGTAATGATGCTCACAGAAAACGACCGTTTTGATTTGCCCGATAGCATTAAAGCAGACATGCAAAAGTTTGTTGATACTATAAAAAATGATTTACCAAGTGCAGATACATTAGCATCAAATGGATTTGTTAACCCAGACATGAACCAAATTTTTAACAAACTAATACAAGCTTTTCAATTAAAATTATAATATTCTAAAAATATGGCACTAACAACACAACAAAAACAACAATTCAGCGAGATACTTGATGAATTAGGACAAACGCTTGACATTTCTGAAACAGAATTTAATGCAGCTGTTACCAGTTACAATGCAGTAGGAAATTGGCTTTCTAGTGAAAATTCAGCATTAGCGCCGTACAAACCAGAAATCCTTCCACAAGGTTCGTTTTTATTAGGAACAGCTATTAAACCGATTTCAGATAAAGATGATATAGATATTGATATTGTATGCAAGCTAACAGGTAAAAATCCCAATTGGACACAAGCCCATTTAAAGAAGATTGTTGGAGATCGTTTAAAAGAAAACGATACCTACAAACAAATGTTGGACAAAGAAGGTAGAAGATGTTGGACTTTAGAGTATAGAAAATATTCTCAAAAGAACGACCAATACCATATGGATGTGCTTCCAGCTATAATTGCTAGTGGATATAGTATTCTATTAGAAAAAGCATTTTCTAATATGCAGGACACCAATGTAGATGCTCTTGCAATTCGTATTACAGACAATTTAGAACCAAACTATCCATACGAAACAAATCAAGATAATTGGTTAAAAAGTAATCCATTTGGTTATGCGAAATGGTTTATCAATCAGGCAACGGTTCCAACTACAAAAATATTTTCATTAAACGAAGGCGTAAAACCAGTTCCTAAATACCAGTCAAATAAGTTGCCATTACAACGTGTGGTTCAAATTCTAAAAAGACACAGGGACATTAAATTCAACGGTCACGATGAAAAACCAATATCCATTATCATAACAACTTTGGCAGCAAGAGCCTACAAAAAGCAAACTAATATTTTAGAAGCTTTAATAGATGTGATTGACAATATGCAAAATTACATCATAGATAAGCAAGACGAAAAAACGGGTAAGTGGTATAAATTCATTGGTAATCCAGTAAATCCAGAAGAGAACTTCGCTGATAAGTGGAGAGAAAATCCTAACAAACAGAAAAGATTTTATGATTGGTTAGCAGTAGCTAAGAAAGATATTCAAGAAGCTACACAACAAACAGGAAGTCATAATATTATGGGAAGATTATCTAGTTCATTTGGAGATAGAGAAGTAAAAAAAGCCTTTAGTAATTTAGGAGATAGAGCTAAACTATTAACTGAACAAGGTAAAAATCGTTTCGATGCTGCCATAGGATTATCTTCATCTGGAGCAAGTACAATTAAACCTCATAATTTTTATGGCTCAGAAGAATAATCCAATACCGATAGCTAATCAGGCATCAAGTATAAAAAAGATGTTTCCAGGTTCAGCAGTATCAACTTTTCACGGTCATCAATTGATTTGGACGCATACAATTACGCCTTCTCCTTTAGGAGATAGCTATGATATTAAGTTAGTTTTTGAAATGACTAAAAATCCACAAGTTTTTATAGTCAATCCAAAACCTTTGGCTTTAGCTGATGGAGTAAAAAAACTACCCCACTGCTACGACCAATCAAAGCAAAAACTTTGTTTGTTTTATCCAAAATCAAATGAATGGTCAAAATATATGTTGTTAACTGATACTGTTATTCCTTGGGCTTACGAATGGCTATACCATTATGAAATTTGGTTAGGAACCGGAGAATGGACTGGTGGTGGTATTCATCCTCAAAATAATTTACCAAAAAAATAAAATATCAATAAATAATGAACAAAAAACTTCAGGACCTATATTCATTCCTCAACGAGAACAGAAGATACAACAAGCCCATTCAAATAGGAGCTTATAAAATGGCTTTGATGGCTTACGATAACACTTTCGACAAAGTATATGCTCTGTTGTATAGTGTGCTCAATTCGCAATCACAGTTAAAAATGGATAAGTCAGCAGTTTTTTTTCAACGAATTGCATCAAACAATACCAACTTAAACTCATTTGCAAATTTCCTAAAAATAATTGGCGCAAATGATAAAACATCATTAACCTACAAATCAATGTTTGAGTTACTGAAAGAGCAAGAAAGCTGGGGAGATAAAACGGCAGCATTATTTGTAAAAGCAGTTTATCATTGTCATATTGGCTATGCCAAAGAATTACATTTTTGGAGTGATGCACCAAGCGAACTTTCTAATAATGACGAACTATTTTTACCAGTAGATGTAGTAATCAATTTTATATTTCAAAGCATAGGTAATCCTTTCAGTATTAACTTTTGGGGTATCAACAAATACATAAAAACCAATGCGCCCAATAGTAATTTTGAAGTCTGGGATGACCTTTGGTTTTGGGGTTTTATAACCCAAAAAGGAAGCGGAGATAAAAGAACGATGGTATTTAACGAAGAAAAATATTGGAACCTTTTAGATGCCTCAAAAGACAATCAAACCATTCAAGAAACAAAAAAATTAGCCAATCAATTTATTGATTTAATAAAACAAAATTAGATTATGATAGATAATACTGCATATAAAAATACTTCTGTTGGTTTAATTCCAAGTAATTGGGAGGTTAAAAAAATAAAAGAAATCGGAGATGTATCTTCTGGAGGAACTCCCGATACCACAAAAGTAAGATATTGGAATGGGGATATTAATTGGTGCACTCCAACAGATATAACTGCTCTTAAAAATAAGTTTCTTGGAAATACTAAAACTAAAATTACCGAAGAAGGATTAAAAAGCTCTTCTGCAAAAATATTACCACCTTTTTCAATAATAGTTTGCACAAGAGCAACAATTGGAAAAGTTGCAATAAATACGGTACCAATGTCAACTAATCAAGGTTTTAAAAATATTATTCCTAAAAATATTGATACAGATTTTCTTTATTATAAAATCCTTTCAGAAGAAAAGGGGCTAATAAAAATTGCAAATGGCAGTACTTTTTTAGAAGTATCTAAAACTGATTTTGATAATTTCCATATTGCGGTTCCTGCACTTCCAGAACAACAAAAAATAGCATCTATTTTATCAACATGGGATAAAGCAATTGATAATTGCAAAGGTATTATTGAAGAACTGAA
>DYPF01000410.1 GCA_020720105.1 Chloroherpeton thalassium | reverse complement strand
ACATGTAACAAAGATATATCTTTTTTATTATTTAGTTTTCTTATACGCACGGATTAGCTTCGCTGAGCTCCCTACGGTCGGTTGCAAATCCGCGCCAGCTGGGGTAGAAGGGATACGGAGAATTTAATAAATCTATTCGTAAATAAATAACCAGTAAATGATATGCTGTTTTTGCTTGGATAAGAGAGCCCCTATAGAATAAGAGCAAATAGGATTTTCTGGTTGGTATACAGTAGGGACATTCTTGGTAAAAGTTTTTTGCTTTCCAATATCTAAAATGAGTACTTCAATATCATTCCATGAAAAGCATGTATCATTTTTTCGACAAAAATCATCTTTTAACCTAGGTATTGCTATTTTTTCATTATTGTAAAAAAAACTGTAGTATTCTGAATTTGAGCAATCAATATTTGACGAGTCAATAAATAATTCAGTTGGAATTTTATTTAATTCATATAAATTTAATGTATGTTTCTCAAATTCTTGATCACTTAATTCGAATAGCACATCAAGCCCAGAACAGCCAAGAGATACGTAACTAGGAGCGTATCTTATTGTTGCCATTATACTATTGTCGTATGATTCTGGTAAGTATTTTTCAAAATCATTAAAAACTTCTTTTGTAATTTCATTTTTTAACCTGTCATATAATTGCATTTTTCTATTTGGTTTACATGCAACCAGATGTATTAATACAAAAATATATAAAACAATCCTATTACTCATTTTCCTTTAAGTTTTAATAATTCTGGATCTGTAATATTATTCCAACTATATCTAGTAAAAATAAAATTCCCACCGTTATTTATGTCTCCCGAATACGCATTATATGATAAGCCAATCCACCTAAATACATTATTTCTAATATAATTGTCAGAATAGCTATATATGGATTTAGTATATGACGTATATGAATAATTAACATAATGATCAACTGTGTTAAAATGGGTTATATCAATATCTTGTGAATGGTATTTTTCAATATAAGACCTTGATGTAATAATTCTTTCACCATAAAGATTTTCAACAGTAATTGATCCGCCATTTGGAAGAATTTGATTTATAGTAAATTCATGCTTTATTCCTTCATATGAGACTTTTGGCAAAAACTCATACCCCATATCATCCATAAAAAGTTCTGCTTCACTACTTGAAAAGTATCCTTCTAGGGGTTCGCCTATTTGCATATTTGTAATAGCATTGTATTGATTCAATAAACTAATATCCGAAGAAGAAAAATCACCATTTGAAAACATATTATTCTCTCCAAGCCAGGTCCAACCATCCCCTGGAATTAAACTAGCATTTTCCATACCTGAATATGAACTATTATAATACACACTTCCATCCAATTCATTCTGATACCAATCATCAAAATATTCTCCCCACATCCCGGTAGGATCCACAATATTTGCCGGATTTCCATCAAAAGCTATATAAGAACTTTGCCAGGGAAATTCATCTGCTAAAGGATCACTATTTACAAAATTTCCCAAAACCGGATCGTAATATCTGGCTTCGTAATCGTACCAACTTAAATCATAATCCATTTGCAATTCTTTTCCGTTGAAAAGATATTTATTATCCGGCAACTCGGAGGGCATATT
>DYPF01000107.1 GCA_020720105.1 Chloroherpeton thalassium | reverse complement strand
AGATTATTATAATATTTTAATCATTCAATAAGAGGCTGTACCATTGTTATGAGACAGAATCGCTATTTGCTTTACAACACATTATTGCAAAAAAAATCCCCACTTTCGCTGGGGATTAATAGTATATTATGCCTATTATTATATTTACAAAAATTCAAATCAATAAATGAATTTGAAGATGAACTTAGAGACTATATTGAATACTATAACAATGAAAGAATTAAAGTTAAACTAAAAGGACTAAGTCCGGTTAAGTTCCGTACTCAGTCCTTATAATTCTTTTTGTATCCAACTTTTTGGGGTCAGATCATTAAGTGTGAGGTTGATGAATATTTTAGAATATACTCTAATTTGTGCTTGAATTATTCTACTATTGCTTTATAACCATAATTGATAATTCCTGAATGTCCTTCTTCCATCATTTTACGGAATAAGAAACGAACTTTTGCTCCAATTTTCACATTTTCGTGTGGCGTATCGGTTACCATTGCTGTAATGCGTGCACCTTCTGGGGTTTCGATAATTGCTACTGGGAATGGTTTCATTTGTTTGTGAGTATCCGCAGGTGTATGAATAATTGTATATGAAAGAATTGTACCAACGCCAGATAATGTTATTGGTTCGAATTCTTTTGTTCCAGTCAAAGGTGAAACATAACGATTTGGTAATGATACAAAACCATCTGCAAATTTTTGTGCTTCCAATCTAAAACGATGTGGAATTTCCCTTGTATATCTTTGTGAATTAGCCATTTATTGCCTCCAAAATATGAACTACACTACTTCCGCCGCTTCCACCCATATTTTGGGTTAAGCCTAATTTTGCATTTTCAATTTGACGCTTGCCAGCGCGACCTTGCAATTGCATTGTTGCTTCAATTAATTGAGCAACACCAGTTGCACCAACGGGATGTCCTTTTGCTTTTAATCCACCACTTGAATTGATTACAAGTTTGCCACCGTAAGTTGCTTGACCTTCGGCAATTGCTTTGCCAGCAGTACCATATTCAAAGAAACCTAATTCTTCGGCAACGATAATTTCTGCAATCGAGAAACAATCGTGAACTTCAGCAAATTGTATGTCATTTGGCGTTACTCCAGCTGCTTTATAAGCTCTTTCTGCTGATAAACGAACTGCATCTAAACGAGTTAGATCTTTGTGGTCGTGCAATGCGATTGGTCCAGTTGCCGCTCCAACGCCCTTAATTTTAACAGGATTATTTGTAAATTTGTGAGCTATTTCGAGTGGTACCATAATTATTGCTGCTGCTCCGTCAGTGATTGGCGAGCAATCCAATAAACGCAATGGGTCAGCCACAGGTGCAGAATTCAAAACACCTTTCAAATCAATTTCAAAGGGATATTGTGCATAAGGGTTATGAACTGAATGCTTGTGATTTTTAATTGGCACTGCGGCTAATTGTTCACGAGTCAATCCATATCTGTGCATATATGCTTTTGCCATCATAGCGTACAAACCTGGGAAAGTTACACCATTATATGCTTCGTATTCTTGGTCGGCTGCAGTTCCCAAAACGAATGTTCCATCGTCAGCGTCCCACATTTTTTCTACACCACCAACTAAAACGATATCCGAAGCGCCTGATGCTACTTCGTAATATCCCAAACGAACAGCTTGACCTCCAGACGAGCAAGCAGATTCTACTCTTGCAGCTGCTACTCCCGGTTGACCGATATAATCAGCCATCAATGAAGATAAATGTTCTTGATAATTATATAAGCCACTCGACATTGCTCCAATATACAGCGAATCAATTTTATCAATTTTTGCATCAGCCATTGCAGCAAGTGCTGCTTCTGCAAAAATATCACGCAAACTTTGTTCCCAAAGTTCACCAAACTTGGTTAATCCAACTCCTACTATTGCTACTTCTCTCATTTCTTTCTCCTTTTAGTCATTAAATTGAATTTTTTTGCGATATGCAGCATATTGTCCATAAGATAAATAAATCTTATTGTTGTCAAGTAATTCTCTCATCTTTGGTGCCCTATCTTGCACTTCTGTAATTTTATCTGTAGCACGGAAGATAAATGAATCACTTCCCGCTCCAGAACCAAACGAAACTAATAATGCTAATTCGCCCGGTTTCAACACATCCATAATTGAAGAAAAACCAGTAATTGACGAACCAGAATAAGTATTACCCATTGTGTTCACAACCCAACCTTGCTTCAGTTGTTCTTCGTTGAATCCCATAGTTTTGCCTGCCTTCAATGGAAAACGTCCATTTGGCATGTGGAATACTGCGTGAGCAAATTCTTCTGGTTTAATGCCTGATTTTTCTAAAATGATTTTAGTTGAATTCAATACGTGTTTGAAATAAGCTGGATCGCCTGTAAATCTACCGCCGTGGCGTGGATACATTTGATATTCTCTTCTCCAGAAATCAGCTGTATCTGATGTAAATGAATGAGTTTCCACTACTTCTGCAATAACATTTTCATCACCAAAAATGAAAGCACTACCGCCTGCTGCTGCAGAATATTCCAATGCATCGCCAGGAGCACCTTGCGAAGTGTCAGCGCCAATACCCAATGCATATTTCATATTGCCCGATTTCACGTGGCTATATGCAACAAACATTGCTTCGGCGCCAGCTTTGCAAGCAAATTCAAAGTCAGCAACGTGAACATTTGGACCAATGCCCATTGCATCAATCAAAACAGTTCCCGAAGGTTTAACTGCGTACGGATGGGATTCCGAGCCGATATATACTGCTCCGATATCCTGTGGATTGATTTGAGCTCTTTTTAGAGCATTTTTTGCAGCCTCAACTGCAATTGTAATTGTGTCTTCATCGCGACCGGGAACGGTTTTTTCGAGCATCATTAATCCTTTTTCGATTACCTTAGCATCGTCTCCCCATTGTTCAGCGATTGTGCTTGTTCGTATTCTGTATCTTGGAACATACGATCCATAGCCTACTATACCTGCCATACACACTCCTAAATTAAGTTGTTTATGTAATAGTTAATGTTAATTATAATTAATTTTTATTTCTTTATAAGATTTATTTCTTTTGTTATTATTAAATTTGAAGTGATTTTTTCAAATCTTCTAATGTAATAAAGTCTCTATCACTGCTATTTTTTGCTTCTCGCAAATCTATTAAATCTTCGTAATCGTCTTAAATCTCTTCAGTTATATTAAAAATATTTTCTTTATTATCAAATATTATTTTGTATTTCATAAGATATTGTGATAGTACTTGTATTATTTGTTATTTATTATTTATTTCTAATTTCCTGTTTGCTTTCTTTTACAATATTGATATAAAGTTTTCGGTTCAATGTCAATTTGTCCATTATCAAATTCTAAGCAACCCCAATCCATATCGATTCTTGCACTGTTTAATAAAATTACATCTACTTTTTCGGCAACTACATCTTTAATATTTGTTTCTATTTCGAATCCATCTTCGAATAGAAAATAAAAAAGATAATTATTTAAATTTTGAAACTTTGACAACCTCATAATTTACTCCAAAGGTGCTATTTTATGAAAATTTTGAGTATTCCATAAAACCTACTAATCTCGGGCATAATTTCCACTCATCTAATTTAAACGTTTGCAACAAGCGGAAATTGTGAAGGATGTTCTATAATTTCCTTTGTTAAATCAATATCTAATTTTTGCCAATAAAAATGATTTTCAGTAATCTCCTTTACATCAGCAATATCATCTATTGTGCTTTTTTTAAACCAAGGAAAATCATCAAAGGAAAGAAACATTTCACTTCCTTTATTCAATATCCAGAAGCCAAAGCTTGAAATATTTGTAACTTCAACTTCTGAAATATTCTGTCCATTTTGATTTAAACTCATTTTCATACTCCACAATTATTTTTTCAATTTCATTTAATTTCTGTTCTGAAAATTTTTTATTTAATGCTAACTCAATTTGTGGCTCTAACCAAAATTTCGCCTCTCCTTCAGGTGAGTTTATGTGAATATGCATTCTAGTTTCTTCTCTTGAAAAAAGAAAAACCTCAAATTACCTATTTTCAAAATTGTTGGCAATGTTCTATGCTCCTACTTAATATTTCCAATTATTTTCATTGTTAACCTCATTATTGAGCAATCTCGTAAAGCCTTTCGGGAGCGATATCTACTTCGTCAAACCAAGTTAATGTTACTCCATCAAGTGAAAAGTTTTTAAAATATTCCAAATCTTTAAAAGCAACAAAAACTCCTCCTCGATGTTTATAATTTTCCAAGTCTACAATTCCTACTTTACCATCTTTAAATTGCAATTCAATTTTATAGTCTTTTAAATATCTTGCTGTAGTTTTCATTATACTGAACATGAAAATGTGGTGGATTATGCTCATCATAATACATTGAAATTCTTATTCCATAAAATCTACTAATCTCGGGCATAATTTCCACTCATCTAATTTAAACGTTTGCAACAAGCGGAAATTGTGAAGGATGTTCTATAATTTCCTTTTACTACAATTTAACCACTAAGACAACTAAGATAAATAATAATTGCAACTTGCTTTGTGCTCTTTGTGGTTCTAATTATATATACTCATTATTAAAATAACTTTTCTGCCTCATAATTCGTTGTAGTACTCATTTGATTAATAATTTTTGATAAAGACCAATAACCTCTGCCATATTTTTCTGTCAAAATATTGATAATATCTTTTTTTGATTTAGATTGGCTGTGTAGCAAACGAAAATCACCAGTAATTTTTGAGATTTCTTCATCATTTATAAACTTTCCTTTATTAAGTAATTTATTACTTGGCACCATTCTTCTCGTTGTTAATAATTCTCCTTTTTTTATTTTTATTATTTGTTCAAATTGGTAATCAAATGCATTCTTGTTTATTTCGAAGCCACATGCCTGCCTACCTAATCCAATTGCTATTTTGGCAGTAGAAAAACTTCCTAGAAAAAAATCACATACCAAATCATTTTCCTTGCTTGAATATAAAATCATTTTTTTTAATAAAGAACTAGGTAGCTCATTCTTATTTTTAACTATACCAGGCTTGTATTCTCTATTTATAATCCAAACATCTTCTCTGTCTTGGTAATTTAGGGATCGCCCATTTGAATCTTTCTCAAAGTCAGCATAAAATGTATAAGTATTAAATGTTGGCTCAGCACCTTTTTTGGTATAGTATAAAATATGATAATGTGAAGATATATATTTCTTTGTTGTATGGACGCCAAAATTGTATTTCCAAATTATATGGTTTTTTTCTACTAAATCGGTTTCTGCAAGTGCATTTAAAATATGCCTTAAATGGGTATAACCCGAAACAATATAAATTGAACCGCCAGGTTTTAGTACTCTTTCGGCTTCTGAAATCCAATCATTAGAAAATTTCGAATAATTCTCAGATGAAACTTCTACATATCCATCAATAACATTGTCTTCATTTCGATTATAGTGTCTGTGTAACTTATCCCCATCTATTCCATAAGGAGGGTCGGTAATGATCAAGTCAATAGAATTGGATTTCAAATATTTTTTGGACCCTAAAATACAATCTTCGTTGTAAAACATTACAAACTCATAATTTTATGTGTAAAATCATCGATATTTTCAATATTTAACATATACTTAACATTTCTATTAGAGCCATTTGAATTTCTACCTTGTTTCATTAATGATAATTTGGGTAGATCTTTCAATTTAAAAACTACCAAAATTATTTCTGTAATCTCAGCTTTTGTTTTTCTGTATCTTGAGAGTGAAGTTCTTTTTTCTCTTTCAATTTCATAGTTTGATTTACCACCTTTTAACTCTGTATGCCACTTTTGAAATGAACGATTTATATCGTTGTATTCAACGTCGCATACTCCAATAATTTCACCGTGGAATTTGTTCTCAGCAATAGAATGTTCCATTGCTATTTTATCGTTAAGAATAATCATTTGATTGTTAGTTTTTAATGCTGTTGCTTTTAAATCCCAATTTATTTTACCTTTTAAATCAAATTCAACAGAGCCAAATCTATCACCTGGAAATTGAAAGTATTCATTTGATACCTTTTTTACTTGGTATTCAAAATAAAATGCCCACCATTCCATTTGTCGCCAATTATAATCTGCTTCCTTTAGTTCCAATATTGATTGCTTCCCGTCCCAATATTTTGGGATTTTCTGAAGTTCTTTTTCTAATATTTCAATATCTTTATTAAATTTGTACATTAAATTATTTCTGTTTTTTATATTGCAATAACTAAAATGCTCTCCGCTATTCAAAGCAGCCTATATTTCGGGCGATTACTAATCTTTGTATTTCGCTTGTGCCTTCGCCAATTTCCAATAGTTTGGCATCACGATAATATCGCTCTGCTTCGTATTCCTTCATTAATCCATAGCCACCCATTATTTGCACTCCGTGATTCGATACTGAATGAGCTAATTCGCTGCAATACAATTTAGCTATTGCACCTTCTTTGGTTATGCTTAAACCCTCATTTGCCATTCTACACACATCATATAAGTAATTTCGAGCTAATTCAATTCCCATTTCTGAATCTGCAAATTTAAATGCTGTTGTTTGGAATTGTGCTATAGGATTTCCAAATGCCTTACGCTGTTTTGCATAATTCAAGGAATAATCAAATGCACCTTGTGCCAACCCCAAACCCATCGACGCAATTGACAATCTGCCATAGTCCAATGTTTTGAGCATTTGCTTAAATCCATCACCGCGTTTACCTAATATTGCAGATTTATGCACCCGCACATTATCCATAAATATTTCTGAAGTATTCGAAGCTCGCCACATCATTTTCTTGTGAATTGGTCTGGTTGTATAGCCCGGTGTATCGTTTTCAACCAAAAAGCAAGTATATTCTTTGCGTCCATCAGGTTTATGTCCCGATACAGCAAGGATTGTCGAACCTAAAGTTAACTCTGTTGAAGCATTTGTAATAAATGTTTTGGAACCGTTAAGAATCCAATAATCACCATCTTCCACAGCAGTTGTTTGAGTATTTCCTGCATCACTACCTGCTTCGGGTTCTGTCAGACCAAATCCCCAAAGATTTCCGGAAGTCAGTTTTGGCAGATACTTTTTCTTTTGCTCCTCGTTTCCAAAATAGTAGAGAGGTCCAGTTCCCAAAGAGTTGTGAGCCGCAACTGTAGCGGCATTCGAGCCGTCAACGCGTGCCAATTCTTCCACAATCATAATATACGAAACATAATCGAGTGCTGTTCCACCGTATTCTTCGGGAATAAAAGCTCCCATAAAACCCAGCTCAGCCATTTGTTTGGCTATCTCAACCGAAAAATGCTCTGTCTCATCTAATTCGGCGGCAACTGGTCGAATCACTTCTTCGGCAAATTTGCGGACTGTGTCACGCAAAAATACCTGTTCTTCTGATAAATGTCTGTTTATTGGCATAATTAATCTAAATATTACTTAAAAAAATATTAGTTTTTGAATTTTTCTTTTTAAAGAACTATAATTTAATGAAAAATTTCTTAATTTTAGGAAATAATTTTTAGAAAAAACAATTTTTTATATTTTTTAAGATAATTTGAGGAAATTATGGAATTTTTACTCACAGAAGAGCAAAAAATGCTCAAAGAAATGGTCGCAAAATTTGCTTCCGAAAAAATCGGTCCTGTTGCATCAGAAAATGAAAGAAATCATCGATATCCAAAGGAAATTATCGCCGAAGCAGCTGAATTAGGTTTGATGGGTATTGCTTATCCAACTGAATACGGCGGTGCCGGTATGGATTATGTTTCTTACTTTTTGGCAGTTGAAGAAGTTTCTCGCTGGTGTGCTTCTACTGGCGTTATTATTTCTGCCCATTCTTCGCTTGCTTGCGATCCAATTTATAGATTTGGTACAGAAGAACAAAAACAAAGGTTCTTACCAGATTTGTTATCTGGCAAAAAAATCGGGGCTTTCTCATTAACTGAATCAGAGGCTGGCTCGGATTCGAGCAATACTAAAACTGTTGCACGCAAAGATGGAAATAAATGGGTTATTAATGGCTCTAAGTTATTTGCAACAAACGGAAACGAAGCAGATGTATTTATTTTAATTGCTCGTTCGGGTGAAAATAAACATAATTTATCCGCATTTATTGTTGAACGCAATATGCCCGGTTATAGAATAGGCAAGTTAGAAAAGAAATTAGGAATTCGGTCATCCTCCACAGCCGAAATTATTCTGGAAGATGTAGTTATCCCAGAAGAAAATTTGCTTGGTGAAATCAGTAAAGGATTTAAGTTATCTATGGTTACTCTTGATGGTGGCAGATTAGGAATTGCTTCTCAAGCATTGGGCATTGCTCGTGCTTCTATCGAAGATTCAATCAAATTTGCAAAAGAAAGAGTGCAATTTGACCAGCCAATCGCTAATTTCCAAGCAATTCAATGGATGATTGCCGATATGTGGACAGAATACGAATCAGCATTATTACTAACTTGGAGAGCCTCTATGATGAAGGATAGAGGAATGAACTATTCCCGCGAAGCAGCAATGGCAAAATTGAAAGCTTCGGAAGTAGCAATGTTCTGTGCTAATAAAGCAATTCAAATCCATGGTGGTTATGGTTATACAGAAGATTTCAATGTTGAGCGTTATTATCGTGATGCAAAAATCACGGAACTATACGAAGGCACAAGCGAAATCCAAAGATTAGTTATTTCTCGCAGCTTAATCGGCAAGATATAATTAATTTGAAAATTTGATAATTTGAAAATTGATTTTATAAGTAGATTTGCAATTAATGACCTCCCCAAAAGAAAACTATAATACTTAACAAAAAACGGGGAGGTTTTGCTTTTCAACCCAAAGATTTGGAAAGCGGATATATGACCCACAAATTGGGCGGTTCTTGAGTGTGGATCCTTTTTATGAGGCATTCC
>DYPF01000409.1 GCA_020720105.1 Chloroherpeton thalassium | reverse complement strand
AAAATTTTGATCCAGTATTTTTTTGCTTTTAGCATGTTTTTCATTTCAATTAATCTTTATTCCCAGTCAATTGCGTATTCATGGGCTTTTGATATTGGATTAGACGATTCTCATGAAAGTGTATTTGACATTCATGTTGATGCTCAAAACAATATTTATATTGTTGCAACCATTGAGCAACCAATAGATATTGACCCTGGTGTGGGAACTCAAATACTCCATTTTCTCAGTACCGAGTATGAACCTAATTTTATACTGGTTAAATATTCAGCAACTGGGCAGTTGCTTTGGGGTAATATTATTTCATGTCCTTATATTTCAGGCGAAGCCAATGATTTTGATAACGAATCGTTTAAAATAATAACAGATGTAAATTCTAATGTTTTTGTAGTTGGCAATTTTCGTGGTGCTATTGATTTTGATCCTTCGGCTGGACAATTTTTGTTGGACAATCCAACCGATTATTATCGTTTTTTTATTGCCAAATATAATGCTACCGGCTCTTTTGTTGATGCAAAAACCATTGATGGTTCTGCTTTATTAGAAATATATTTCCAAACCTTATCAATCGGGATTAAAAATAATGGCAATTTAATAATATCAGGTTCATTTAAGGATAATATTATTTTTGATGCGGCTCAGCCTCAATATTCATTTAACGCAGTAAATTGGAATGTTTTTATTGCTGAATATACTAATGATTTAGATTTTTTTCAGGCTAAGCAAATTGATGCTTATAAAACAAATTCGTGCAAAATTGACCACAACAATAATATTTATTTAGGTGGATATTTTAGTGGAGATGCTGATTTTGATCCTAGCAGTACAAACTATATTGTTTCTTCCACAAATGCTTTCGATCCATATATGGCAAAATACGATGAAAATGGAAATTTTTTATGGGTGGTAACGCCAAGTGCCTCTACATGGGATGATTTGAGCTATAGCATAGCTGTTGACTCGGTAGGAAATTCCTATTTTTCAGGTACTTTTGAAAACTCAATTACATTTAATGGGGTCAATAACAATTATGTATTGAATGCAACCAGCCCATCAAATAGTTTTCTTGTCAAATGCAATAATAATGGAGAGATTTTAATTGCCAAAGCAATAAATGGTAGCAATTATAGCTGTATTAAAAACATTGAAATAGATGATAGTTTGAATGTTTTTGCTTTCGGAAATTTTAGCTCGTCCATTATTTTTAATGACAATACAATTAATTCAATGAATAATTCCGTTGATTTTTTTATGGCTAAATTTATTGATTCTTTGCAGTTGGTGGATTATTTTACAATAGGAGGAGATTATCAGGATAATATAATTGCCGTTGATATTGATAAAGAAAATAATATTATTTGTACGGGTGAATTTTCTGAAACTGTTGATTTTGACCCAAGTTCAAATGTAGCGAATTTGGTATCTCCCTATCCTCCATACCCGGGATTATACAATAACATCTTTATCGCGAAATATATAAATACTGAATTTGTTGGCATCAATGATGAATTTACTAAAAACATAAACCTACAAGTTTACCCAAATCCAGCAACCGGCGAAATAAACCTTGCCGTTCCGAACAACGAAACCATCGAAAGCATTAAAATTTTCAATCAAAACG
>DYPF01000408.1 GCA_020720105.1 Chloroherpeton thalassium | reverse complement strand
AAATGAATAAAACAAAAAATAATCAAGACGAAATTATGAAAGAAGGTAGTTTCACAATATTTGATTATGACACTATTAAAATCATTCCAAACTCAAACTGCTTTCTATATAGGATAATGTATAATAAAACTGATACATTTTGTCTTTTTTATATGCTTAATAGTGAACCTGTAAATAATTCATTATTATACTTTAGAAACAATAAAAAATGGCTATGATATAATATAATGTGTTTTAATATTTTTTCCTGCAATAAATGCATTATTTGACGTTAATGCATATCTAATAAATTCTTCTTGATTGACTCCAATCTTTCTCTGAACCCTATACCAATTCATGTAATTCTGTAAATATGAATCGCCAACTCCCCCTCTAAACTTATGCATCCAATCTTTAATCATTCCGTGAGCCGAATTTATATTCTGGATGTGATAAATTTTATCTTTCACATGCTGACCTTTACTGGCATTAATTTTCACATGCTTTAATTTTTTCTTTTTAGCAAAACCTTCATAACTCCGGTGACTATCTGTGCAAATAACATCCACTCCCGATCCAATCCATTTCCCGATTTTCGCATCAATTTGTTTGGTTGTTAAGCGCCCTTTACCTGTTACTTCGGCAATAAATTCACCATGTCTGTCAGTTGAAACGATAACCGTTATGTGTTCATCATTGATTCCACGCTTTGTAGCCTTTCCACCTCTTTTTCTTGGTTTACGATTTGGTATATTACGATTGCCCTTTTCTGACGATAAAAAGAAAGTTTCATCTGCTTCAACAATACCCTCCATGTTATAACACCCTATATCTTTCAATGAGGCTAAAATCTTGTGCCTCCAAATAAATGATGTCCTATAGGAAATACCCGATTCTTTGGCTGCTTCTCGTAATGTTAATCCTTCAGAAACACATTGAACATATTTGCTCCACAGTTCTTTTTTATGCAGCTTATCAATGGAGGTCCCTGATAAATCATTAAAGGTTTTCCTACACCCTTTACATTTATACCTTTTTCGTCCTTTGAAATTACCATGTCCAATAATATCATCACATCCACAATGAGGGCAGACAAATTGTGCATTTTCTTGAATCTCCTTTCGATATTCAATTATCGGTGTAGTGGTAGAAGTTTTATCACTTAACATCATACTAATTCTATTTCTCAGCAATTCTATTGTTTCTATGGGCAATCCAGATATCGTATTTAAAATTTCTTCAACTCCTCTTTGCATGATATTCATTTTCAGCAAAGGTATGGAATTATTATAAACCACACTAATTTATATCATAGCCAATTTTAATAAAAAACGTGCTCTAACACAGGGTTGGCTTCAGTCGGGTTAATAAGCATATTTCAACATTTTTTGTTTCTTGCATCTCCCTACTATTCGACAGGACACAGCTTCGTAAAACCCGCCCGCTGCCAACCCTGGGAACGTTATAGCCAATGCAAAAAAAAAATGATGCGGAATAATTTTTGCTGTAAATTATTGTCAAATAACCTTTAAAATTGAGAAATAATGGTAAAAACCTTTTTAAATAACAAAGATGTTATTAGTTCCCTCAATCGTTAAGCTATGGCATATATCCCATCACTTGAGCTAGATACTGAGATTAATCT
>DYPF01000407.1 GCA_020720105.1 Chloroherpeton thalassium | reverse complement strand
TTTTTTGAGAAGAAATTGCAAAAAAATCTCTTTTTTATTGCATAATTACAAATTAAATATTATAATCCCAACTTGTTTTGTTTTTTTCGGAGGTTTTTATGAAAAAAATATTAGTTCTTTTAACAATATTTTACAGCTGTTTGCTTTTCGGTGCAACTGCTTCAATCGGAGGTAATGATGCAACAACAGGTCCGTTAAGAATAACATCTGTTAACGGCAGATTGCAACTTTACAGATTGGGAACTCAAAATGTTTACACAGGATCAACTCCTGATGCCGGTCCGTTATTTTATCTTGACGGTGCAAGATTCGGATTTACGGGAAGAGCAACAGGTGGTACTTTATCAGGCGGAACAAGTTCTCAAGGAGTACCTGGAATAGATTGGACTCAAACAGCCCAAACTTCTGTTAATAATGTTTTAACGGATACATTAAGTTTGGGAACAAGTGATGTTGAAGTTAAACAAATTATAAGTTATACAGCAAAAAGAAATTATTCTTTAATTACTTATAAAATTAAAAATAATTCAACAAACACTTATAATGATGTAAGAATGCAACTTGCTGAAGATTCATATTCAAATAATTCTGATTCAGGTTATGGTGCTTTCAATTCTCAATACAGAATTGTAGGAGATTATGATAATAATTTATTCAGACAAATATTCAGCGGATATTTGGAAAGAAATAATCCTACAATTGATGATATTCGTTTATACGGCGGTCAATTCGGAGATGTTTGGACAACCGTAAAAACATTTAATTTACCTAATACTGTTGTTGAAGGAGTGAATCAAGATAACGGATTTTCTATTCAATTTAACAAAAACGGTGCTTTATTACCCGGTGAAGAATGGGAAATTACAATTGTTTGGGGTATGTTCAGTGTAACAAAACCGCAACAATGTCCTTTTGAAGATTATGATGGTGATAATTTGGAAAATCTTATTGAAGGTTATGACTGTGTTGAATCTCATCAAGACACAGATACAGATACAATAGGTGATTATCTTGATTATGACAGTGATAATGACGGAACAAATGATAATCTTGATAATTGTTCAATAACTTCAAATCCAAATCAATTGGATACAGACGGTGATTTAATCGGTGATATTTGTGATGATGATGATGACGGTGACGGAATTCCTGATTTAACAGATGAATGTCCTTTGGATTTTTATAATGATTTGGATAATGACGGAATTTGCGGAAATGCAGACCCGGATGATGATAATGATAATAATAATGATATTGATGACAATTGTTATCTTGTAAATAATCCCGACCAAACAGATACTGATAATGACGGAGTAGGTGATGCTTGTGATAATTGTTTAAATACTCCCAACTTAGACCAAATTAATTCAGATACTGATTTAATGGGTGATGCTTGTGATGATGATGATGATAATGATACAATACTTGATAATAATGATAACTGTCGAACAGTTGCAAATTTAAATCAAGCAGACAGTGATACAGACGGTTACGGAAATGTTTGTGATAATTGTGCAACAATAACAAATGCAGGTCAGGAAGATGCAGATGGCGATAATGTTGGTGATGCTTGTGATAATTGCGTAAATATTTCAAATACAAACCAAATGAATTATGATACCGA
>DYPF01000406.1 GCA_020720105.1 Chloroherpeton thalassium | reverse complement strand
TCGCCTTCAGAAAATACATTATTAATATGCTTACCAATGGTTTTTACATCTCTTCCAAACAGCGTTGCTATTTGTTGCCGATTTAACCAGACAGTTTCGTTCTCAATCAAAACCTCAAGCTATGTGTCGAGTTCACCTGATTTATAAAGCACTATTTCGTTTTTCATCTTTCCAAAGTAATGATATTTAAAAAGAGCAAATTTACGACTTATTATGAAAATAGTTGTGCCAGCAAATTATTAGTGGATTTTTCGCTTCGCTTCAGAATAACAATATTTATTCTTTGGCTTTTACTTCGGGAAGTTGCTTCCAATTTGTGGTGAAGTGCGAGGAAAGTAAATCACGTTTCATTTGCCAACGGCGATTCTCCTTCATTCCTGCTGCTGCAAAGTAAAGTGCTTCTCTTCCATATTTCTTATTGATTTTATCCATTAGTTCTGTGGCAACAATCTGGTTTAACCTATTAGGTGGGTCGAATAATGACAAACTGATATTTTTAGTTTGTACAAAATCCATAAGTAATATACCCACTTTTTGATAATAATAACCACTCTTGAATATTTTTTGCAAAATACGATGTGAATATGGTAACAATTCATTTGCAGAACTCATTGGATAAGGCAAGCGAATATCACCAGAATTATAATATTGTGGTGAATTCTTGAATGGATTAGTGCGGATAAACACTCCAATTGAATTACAAGAGGAATCCTGTTTACGTAATTTCTCGGATGCACGAGCTACAAAATAAGATACTGCTTCTTTCAGTTCATCATATTCAGTCAAATACTCGCCAAATGAACGAGAAGATACAATTGATTTTTTCTTTGGCGGACTATTTTCTAAGTCAATACAACTGATGCCATTTAACTCTAAATTGGTGCGTAAACCAACAACTGTCATCTTTTTCCGCACCCAACTTCTGTCTGCTCGGGCAAAATCCAAAGCTGTGTGGATACTATAATTATGAAGCATTGCAGAATATTGACGTCCAACTCCCCAAATATCCTCGACTGGGGTGGCAGATAGAATATCGTCCCAATTATCTATTTCGAATAAATTTAGAACTCCGTCTCGCTCTTTATGCTTTTTTGCAAATCTATTTGCTAACTTGGCTAAAGTCTTAGTAGGAGCCATACCAATAGAAACAGGAATGCCAGTCCATTGTTTGACAGTTTTGCGTATTTTATGAAGATATTCAGTTTGATTTTCGGCTGCTATGCCATCCATATTTAAAAATGCCTCGTCTATCGAATATATTTCTACTTCTGGTGAAAATGTTTCTAAAGTCTGCATAACTCGTGCTGATAAATCTCCGTAAAGTGTATAATTTGATGAGAATACATTAACTTTATTAGCTTTTAGTAATCTTTCCACTTTAAAATAAGGTTCGCCCATTTTAATACCCAAAGCTTTTGCTTCCTCGCTCCGTGCTATAATCACTCCATCGTTATTGGAAAGCACGACAATTGCCTTGCCATTCAAACTTGGAGTAAATACTCGCTCGCACGAAGCGTAGAAGTTATTACAATCTACAATAGCTATTTTTTTTGCTTTTATCATCTATTAAAATTACACATTTTTCAATTAAATAATCACGATTTAAACAAATTCAAATTTTGGAA
>DYPF01000405.1 GCA_020720105.1 Chloroherpeton thalassium | reverse complement strand
AAACCTGATATTTTCTATAATAATAACCATAATATCATCTACAACAGCATTTTGAAAATAAATGCATCAGATAGAAAAATAGACATATTAACCGTTACTAATGAATTAAGATTTTCAAAGCAATTAGACCAAATTGGAGGTGCTTATTATTTGGGAAGTTTAGTCCAAAGTATTGGAAGTGCCGCACATATTGAGGACCATTGCAAACGGATATATGATTTATATTTGAAACGTTCAACTATTGATATTATGCGGGCAAAGATAAAAGAATTGGATGAAGGCTTGGATAGTGATATTTTTGAAATATACAATTCAATTAGTGCCGAATTATCCAATCTATTTGAGTTGTCATTAAGCTCTGATTATCATAATATTATAGATGTTATTGATGAACGATTAACTGAAATTTCAAAAATAAGTGAACAAGATAAAAATCTGATTGGTATTAATACAGGGTTTTCTAAGCTCAATACCTTCACTAATGGATTTCAGGGTTCTGATTACGTAATTATCGGGGCGAGGCCGTCAATGGGGAAAACTATTATTGCGTTAATTATTGCAATGGCGGCGATATTTAAGTCAGGAAAAAATGTTTTATTTTTCAGCTTGGAAATGAGCAAGAAGCGAATAGCTGATAGGTTAATCTCCATAATTACAGATATTGACACTAAGAGAATATCATCTAACCGTTTATCTTCAGATGAATGGAAAATTATCAATGACAAAATATCAAATTACATTGACAAAAAGTTCATAATAATTGACAGTTCAAATCTTTCAATAGAAGAAATAAAAGCAAGGGCGATAACATTGCATAGAAAGTATGGTATTGATGAGGTCATAATTGATTACATCCAGTTGATCAAGCACTCCTTCCAGAAAAAAACAACTAATGACAATGTAACCCATATATCTAAGAATATCAAATCATTGGCGAAAGAATTGAACTGCCCTATTATCGCTCTTTCTCAGCTTAACCGCTCAGGAGGAACAGTACCTTCAATGAATGAATTAAGAGAATCTGGAAGCCTTGAGCAGGATGCAGATATTATCTGGCTTCCGTATAGGGAAGATTACGAAAATAGAGATTGTGAACATGAAGCGAAATTACGTATAGATAATCTAATATCGAAAAATCGAAATGGCGATATTGGTGCATTCTATACATACCGGAATGATTTTTGGTCATATATCGGAGAAATTCCATATCAAGAATATATAAGTTTAAGTGAATCAATACCTTTTAATTATGAATATTGAAAAATTTGAAAACAGTTTAATCGCTTTTGATTTTGAAAGTGAAATGATTAACGCAACGGATATGATTAAGGCATATCCAAAAAAAAGAATGAGTGATTTCTTAAAATTAGATGGAACAAAAGATTTTATAGATTTACTGGAAAGTGAGAACAAGAAAAGTCGTATCACTGAATATCAGGTACTTACAATTATTAAGGGTAATTTTTCAGACAATAGAAAGCAGGGGACTTGGATGCATAAATTACTTGCCTTAAAATTTGCTGCATGGCTGGAACCAAAGTTTGAATTATTTGTTTTTATGACTTTTGATAAAGCAATTAAAGATAAAATGACAAGCCAGCAAAGGCAATTAGACTATTTTTGGGA
>DYPF01000005.1:9194-41301 GCA_020720105.1 Chloroherpeton thalassium | reverse complement strand
TTTCAGATGGAAGTGTAGATGTAAATTGAATATCAAGAGTAGTTGGAGAAACTTGGATTTTTGCAGGAATTGTGCCGTAAGATTCCAATTTTACTTTTGGTTTGATTGTATCAGCAGAACATTGATATATACTACCAATCTCGAAGTTATTTGGACTTACAGAAAGTTTTGCCTCACCAGGTGTAATTTTTTCACCTCTCAAATCTGCTTTATAAGTTGTAAAGCATTCTAAAACAATTAAAATATATGCATCATTTACATTTTTGCCTGAATAATTATACTCTACTTGAACATCAATTGATTTGCCTTTTGGAATGATAATTGGAAATTGCAAATCAATAAAAGCAAAATCTGGATTTGTGATTTTGAATTTGGCAGGCTCAGTTATCACAATATTAATATTGGAATAATTTGTTAATGTAATTTTGCCTGTCTTTGTTACATCAGCATCTAAAATCAATGGATTTGGAGTGATTTCAACAACATAATCAATATATTCAATACTAACGCTTGGAGTAATATCAAAACAACTTCCATTTTTGACTTTGCCAAAATATTTGCCTTTTTGTGCTGCAACTGTGAATTGTTCGTTTATCTCTTCTGTTTTAAGCTTATTGTCAAAATACCATTCTAAGAGTGAACCGCCTGATAGTTGTAATTTTGGATACTTAAATTTTGGGTCTTCATCTTTACAAACATAGAAAGTTGTGTCTTTAGTAATTTCAATATTTCCAGTTTGAGTCACTAGATATAACCGAGCAATAGGTACAGGTAATATTTCAACAGAAAAAATCTCAGATAATTCTTCGCACCCAGAAACAATATTCTTGGCACCAACAGTATATTGACCTGCATCAGTGATTGTTATTGAAGAGGAATTAGAATTAGGCATCTTATTTCCATCTTGATACCATTGGAAACTTACATCAGCTGTATAAGAACCTTCAATTTTCAAAATAATCTCTTCACCTTCGCAAAATTGGTGCGAACCACTTTTTGATGTGATTACTGGCTTGGCAGGTAATGGTTTCTGTAATGCAGGCGAAACTACATAATCAGTTTGATTATATGCACGTCCTCGTCCATAATATTCATTATCTTTCCCTTGATCATCGGCATCATATCTATAAGCAAATATGTAATAAACATAACTTCTTCCACATTCTACATTTACAAAAGATGTATCTATGAATGGCGATAAATTACCGAAATTGATTTTAAATCCTACAACAACGCCAGATCCACCTTCAACATAATCTCCAATTTTATAAATTTTTCCATCAACAGGCAATTTCATCAAGCTTGTTTGTGATTGTGGAACTCTTACAATCATATATCCTTCATCAGAGTTAGATGTCCACGAAACAGGAGTCCATAAAATAGAGGCATTATAACCGGCAAATTTAATATCTACAGATTCTGGATTATTCCAGATTGGCTCTCGTAAACTTTGCCAAAGAGAATAATTTGAAGCATTATCTGGGTCGGAAGCTAATCGTTTATTAGCCATACCTTTTGACGAACTTGTATTGGCAACTGTGTTAGTTTTCGAGGCATCAAATCCAAGATTATAACCCGCTAAATCATTACCTGGGAATACCCTTAAACTACTTGCATTTGCTAAACTTCCATTGTACATCAATTTCCAACCAGTAGAAATTGCTTGAAAGTCATTGTAAGGATTACTTGTTGTATTAGGTGAATGAGCGAGCGAATAGACATTTTGACCTGAACTATTCATAATTTGAACAATATCGGCATCCTGATTAATACTCATTGCACTTGTCATCCAATCTGGTTCCAAATCAAAATATTCTGTATTATCTAATGATAGCTCTATATATCCATCTAATGGATTAACGTCGAGTTGTGTTCCTGAACTTCTGTGATTTAAAACGATGATGGTTCCGATATGCAAATTACTCCACAAAGGAATATTTTTAAATGTTGCGGCTGGTCTCCAACTTGATGCATCTGAATTATCTCTAATTTTATATCCAGCTAAATTTACATTATTATCAGTAATTAAAATCTCTGTCCATTCTCCATCTGGAGCTCCAGACTGGTTCATATATTCACTGATAACTAATTTTTGCGCAAAAATAGATAAGTTACTTAAAAGTAAAATTATTGAAAAAGCAGATAAATAATTTAAAATTCTCATAATTTTCATTTTTTACAAAATTAACTATTTATTGATAAATACTTGTTATTTAAAAATCATATCCAACACTAAGAGATAGTACTAATCCACCAAAATTCGTAATAGGAGAACCTTCTATACTTTCTAAACCTTTATCACCGAAGGGAATATAATAATACTTTATATTCAGAGCAGCTATTGAATTTCCAAGTGATTTGAAATATCCTCCAATTGCCACATATCCACCATAACGAACATAAGTTGTAGAATAATTCCACGAATCAAACCAATCCTTTTCATAAGGTGTTTGGAAAATCATCGAAGGTCCAATTCCGCCACCGATATACGGTTTAAAGTTCCCACCAATTTTATCTGCAAAAATAAATCGAGTGTAATTAATTGTTATTGGAACTAAATACAAACGATTAATTTTGCCCGGAACTACCCATCTGCCTGTATTCCAATCGTAATATTCAAATTCATCGGTATTACGAGCACCCGAAAAACTAACCATTGCTGAAAGCATATTATTTTTGTTGATATTGTAATTATAAAATAAACCAAATCCAATTCCTGAATTAGAAAATGATAAATCAAAACCAATTGCATTATTTGTTGTAGTGGACTCTTCGGAGAAAGGTTTTAGCTCTTCGATGGGTTTGAAAATATATACAGAATCTACTTCTTTCACTCGATTTGTATCTAATTGTGAATAAAGAAATTCTGCATTAATAAACAAAAATAAAATTAAAAATATATTTTTCATAGTTGATAATCTTGTTGTCTATGTGTATAGACTAATATTTTGCAAGAAAATTACAAATTAAGTCAAAAATTCAATTAATTTTGGATTATTTATCTCGAAACCAAGTAAATTTTCGGCTAATTTCCTGAAATTCGCTGAAAAGTCAGTTAAGAAGAAATCAATTTTTGGAATAACCGAAAAATCAATTTTATCTTCATTTAGCAAATGTTTTTCAGCAAGCATCCTCAGAACTTGTATAGCAGATTGTTCGCCAGTATCAATTAAAGTAGCTTCGGGTATTGTATCAGCAATTACTTTGGATAATGCTGGATAATGTGTGCAACCCAAAATTAGAGTATCCACATTATTTTCTTTGAATTCTTTTAGATAATCCTCAGCAATTAATTTTGTTGCGGGATGGTCGAACATCAATTCTTCAACAATTGGAACAAATAGCGGACAAGCCCGAGAATATAGCTTAATTGGCGAATCACCAGCAATATGTTTAAGGTGAATTTCATAATTATTACTCGATATTGTTGCTTTTGTGCCGATAACTCCGATGTTCTTATTTCGCGAGGAGCGATAGGCAGCAATAGCAGAAAAATCAATCATACCCACAACTTGTATCTCACCAGCAATTGCCTTTACTGTATCCAATGCAATCGAGGAAACAGTATTGCAAGCAATCACAATCATTTTAACATCTTTGGAAAGTAAAAACTTAGTTGCATCTTCGGTATATTTTCTAATAATTTCGGGTGATTTATTTCCATAAGGTACTCTCGCAGTATCGCCAAGATATACAAAACTTTCGTTTGGAAGAAATCTTACTAATTGTTTTAGAACAGTTAAACCACCCATACCTGAATCGAATACGCCTATTGGTTGATTTTTATTTATCATTCGTTTTTGCTAATTGTGTTAATCTAAAAATAGTAACTTTTGGTTGATAATATTGGATTTTGATTGAACTGTAAGAAAATATACCCCACTCACCAAATTAAATTTTGGAAAACTAATAACATTTTCACCAATTTGAGTAGATAAAATATCTGTTTCAAATTCAACTATTCCCATTTGATTTATAATTTTTATATTCAAAGGAGAATTATCATCATTTTCTATAGTTACAGTGAAGTTTGAAGAAATTGGATTTGGATAAATTGAGTTTATTTTCAAAGCAGAAGTATGATTATTTTCAACCGATGAGATAAGTCTATTTGATTTAAATAATCCATTTTCCAAAGTTACTGCATAAACAATCATTCCATTTTCGTCTGTTGGAATATTAGCAATCGCTACTTGTCTAACATCTGCATTTTGGGGCAAACCGCTTTTATAAACTTCAAAATATTGTCCATAATTTGCCGAAATACCAACTCCACCATTCCCCAAAGCAGCAGCCATATAATTAGGATTTGTTGGATGTTCCTTAATATCAAATACTCTATTTCCTTCACCAGTTAAATATGTCCAAGTTTTGCCAGTGTCAATACTCATATAAATACCTTTGCCAATAGCAACTTTCTGGAAATTCACCGAATCTACGCCCGCATACAAATAAGCTGGATTTACTGAAGAAGGTTGCATACTTAACACTCGTAAGTCTTCTAAACCAGAAATATCTCTATAAACTGAGTCCTTAACTAACCGCATTACTTTGCCTGAGACATTATTATCACTCGAAAAATATAGCTCATTGGAAGTTTGATTAAACTTAATATCAAAAACCTGAGATTGAAACGATTCAGGTTTATCAACGCTTTCAAAATAATCACTCGATAACATAAGTCCTTCTGAAGTGTTCAAACTTGCTATTATAAAATTATCAATCTTACCTTCAGAAATTAATAAAATTTTGTGCATTATCGAAGTTTCTTCAATTTTAGGGAACATTCCCCATTCTTTTCCGCTATTCATAGATTCATAAACACCTGTTCTGCCGAGTTTAGAGGCTAAAGCATAAGCTTGATTGGACTTATTTTTGGCAAATTCAATATCGAGTACTGTGTATCCTTCCAAAAAAGGACCATCAAATGTTTGAAAATCATCATCAGACAAATAAAAACCCGAACCGAAATATGGTAAAAATGGTTTATCAACCGTTAAATCGATATAAGAAGAATCCCCTGAGATAAATAACTGATTATTTGACAATAATTTTACTCTATGCACATACTTGAATGGAACCGAAACATTTGTAAAATCAGTTGCTACAAGTATTTGAACAAAGAAAAAAACAAATAAAAAAATAGAAATTGTCTTTTTCATAACTTACCCTTTTAATATCAACAAAATTATCAAAAATATATCAATTTCAATTATTTTTAACGATAAAAACAAGTAATAAATCCAAATCGTCTTTAATATTTTTATTTTTGAATATAATCAAAGGAAATATATGATTTGCATACATACCAAACACACTAATCCCTATTTCAATTTGGCAACTGAAGAATACTTATTCAAAACCCGACAGGACAATATCTTTATGCTCTGGCGTAATGAACCCTCAATAATTGTTGGAAAACATCAAAACACGCTTGCTGAAATTAATTATGAATTTGTTAAAAACAACGAAATTAAAGTAGTTCGCAGACTAACTGGCGGCGGTGCTGTTTTTCACGATTTGGGAAATGTCAATTTCACTTTTATTCAAAATGGAGAAAGCGACAAGTTAGTTGATTTTCGTAAATTCACTCAACCAATTCTTGATGTTCTCCTTAAAATTGGAATTCAAGCAAAATTTGAAGGAAGAAATGATCTTACTATTGAAGGCAAAAAGTTCTCTGGTAATGCCGAACACGTGTTCAAGAATAGAGTTCTCCATCACGGCACTTTGCTTTTCTCATCAGTAATATCGAACCTTTCTGAAGCACTCAAAGTTGATGAAAGTAAGTTTCAAGATAAATCTGTAAAGTCGGTTCGCAGCCGTGTAACCAATATTTCTGAACATTTGAAGAACCCGTTATCAATAGATGAGTTTATCAATTTAGTTTATAATGATGTTAAAGAGATTTATTCCGATGCTACGGATTATGAATTAACCCAAGAAGATGAAATTGCAATTAATAAATTAGTTGAGGAAAAATACAGCCATTGGGATTGGAACTTTGGCTATGTTGCAAAATATGATTACACTAAAAAAGGAAAAACCACAAGCGGTTTAGTAGAAATAAATATGAATGTCCACGATGGTATTATCACGAAAATCAAATTCTTTGGCGATTATTTCTCAATGAGAGATACCGAAGAATTGGAAAATCATCTAATCAATATTTATCATCGAGAAGCAGATATTTTAAAAGCAATTGAAAGCATAAATATTAGCGAGTATTTCCTTAATATTCAAAAAGAAGAATTCATTTCCCTCTTCTTCTAATTTATTAGTTTTTATCTAATCCTTACCAATTCGCATTCTTGTAGGGGTAGAATTATTTAATTTATAATTAAAACAAAATTAATAGCATAATAAGAATAATTATCTTCAAATATACAAACATAGAATATAATATAAGAAAATAATAAAATATAAAAAAAAACTGCATTCTAAGAATGCAGCTTTTAGGAAAAAGTAAAGTAGTGTGTTATTTTGCTTTTGTAGAAGCTACTAAAGCATCAACAAATCGCTTGTAAATTGAAGCATTTTGACCTTGCAAAGTTGCTCTATCCATAAAAGTAACAGTAGCTTGGGCAATATTAAGTGCAATTTTAATATCCACTGTATCATTTACCTTTTTTTGTTGTGCATTTAAGTCTTGAATTAGTTTGTCAAAAGTTTGTTGAACTTGTAAATAAGCATCAACTTCAGCACCTTTGATTTCAACTGTTTTAAGAACTTGTACAACGAAAACCAAATCGCCTACAACTACAGTGGGTGTAAGTATAGGAGAATCTTTTTGTTGTGCGTTTTGCTGAGCCATTCCGATAAATGGTAAAAGCATAAGAAATGCTAATAATGTGATTTTTTTCATATAAATCCTTTAATTTTATATATTAAACTTAATTGTAATTCTATGTAAATTTAGAGCAGAATTTTGAATCGATATTGCATAATCCAAAAATAAAACATTAGTTTTGATGCCAATTCCACCACTAAAACCTGACAAACCTTTATCAACTTCATTATTAATAGCTTGACGAATAAAATTATTATATCCAACACGAACATCTACATATTTGCTGATATTAAATTCACCACCAACAGCCACATTCGCAAACCGTGAGGAAAAGGAATCAGTTGTTTCAGCAAGATTGACAAATGAAAGATTGAATAAAAGAGGCAAACCTTTTAGCTTATGATTAAAACCAATCCTCAAATCATTGGGCAAATCTTCATTTACACCATCAAAAGTGGATGTCTGCAATCCAAAATTCAATAAAGAAGCAGCTAAATTAGTACGACCATCTGGAAATTGATATAAAATACCAGCATCTAATGCAATTCCGGTTGAATTATACTTTTCAATATTGGAATAAATAAATTTGAGTCCTACTCCATAAAAAATATTACTATCAATTTGATTTGCATAATTAACACTCAGTGCCATATCATTTGCACCATAAGTACCCTTAGTTTCACCAAGATTATCTACATAATCGAATGAGCCGTAATTAGTGTATGAAACATTAGCTGCAAACTTACCGCCTTCCCATTGAAATGGCATTAAGTATTGAACTACTCCAGAGTTAATATCTAAAGCACCTTTCATAAATGTTACTGAGAAATTATTATTATCTTTAATTGTGTACAATAAAGCAGGATTGAACATAGAAACATCTAAATCGTTCTCGATAGAAATTACACTTCCAGCTAATGCAGATGAACGAGCATTCGAAAAATCACGTAAAAAATTGAAAGTAGTTGAGTGAGCAACAGAGTTAGAAATCAGGAATGCAATCAAGAATAATAATTTTATATTCATATTTAATAAATTTTATTATTTATTAACGATTTTTTCAAAGAATTAATTTGTTCAATAAAGAATTTTGGTGGGCGAGTAGCTTTTTTGGTATCAGCATTCATAAAAAGATGCTCTGTAAAGCCGGTTGCTATTAAATCATCTCCACGGGAAATAGTGTAATTGAACCTAAATTTTGCTCCAATAGTATCCAAATTCAACTCTGCTTGTATTTGCAATTTATCATCATAAACTGCAGCATTATGATAATTACAATGAGCTTGTATTAGAGGTAATTGGATACCATTATTTTCTAATTCAGCATATACCAAATCGAAATGTCTCATTAACTCTGTTCTACCAATTTCGAAAAATCTTAGATAATTGCCATTATAAGCAAAACCCATTTTATCGGTATCAGCGTATCTGATACGAATTTCGTATTTATGGGAAATAATTGTTTCTGAATTATTATTTAGATTCTGGCTCATTACTATGTGTTGATTTTATTTGCGAAAACAAACTTAATATTCTTTCAAATTCATCTTTAGAATAAAAGTCAATATTTATGGTTCCGCTATCATCATCTTTAGGTTTGATTTGCACTTTGGTTGCAAATTTATGCCTTAATTGTTCTTCGTAATCCTGCAAGAAAACTTTAATACTTTGGAATTTAGCATCAGTGTCTTTGCGAGTTACGTCAACAATTCTTTCGTCTTCAAGTATTAGCCTTCCAGATAGAAAATCTTTGACTATTCTTTCGGTTTGGCGAACGCTTAAGCCTTTCGACTTAATTTCATTGGCAACGATTGCCATCAACTCTTTATCAACCAAACTAAGCAAACTACGAGCATGTCCAGCAGAAATAAGTCCATCGCGTAGGTCATCTTGCACTTTTAATGGTAATTTGAGCAATCGAATAAAATTGGTGATAGTAGTTCTGTCTCTGCCAATTCTTTCCGCAACTTGCTCTTGAGTGTAATTGCATTCCTCAATTAGTCTTTGATAGCCATTGGCAGTTTCAATTGGGTTTAAATCAACTCTTTGGATGTTTTCGATTAATGCTAATTCAAGCATTTTAACATCTTCTTGAATCTTAAGGATATAAGCGGGGATTTCCTTTAAGCCTGCTTGTTTGCTTGCACGGAAACGTCTTTCACCTGAGATCAATTCATAAGAATCGTTTACTTTACGAACAGTAATTGGCTGAATCAAGCCATGTTTCTGAATGGAATCGCTTAAATCATTAATTGATTGTTGGTCAAAATCCTTTCTTGGTTGGTATGGATTGATAATAATTTTGTTTACATCAATCATTGCAAAGATATCGGAAACACTTGCAACTGGAGAAAACTCAGACTGGTCACTTTTTGGTAATAGTGCTCCGAGACCTTTTCCGAGACCTTTTCCAACAGAGAATTTTGACTTTTGAATACTCATTACTTACCTTTTGTGAAAATTTGATGAAAACAAATTACAAAATTATATTAAATATTTGAAATTTATTATATGTCAATGAAATTTATGATAATTTAAGAAACATTTCAACTTTAACTTATTATCTTTTAAACAAAATCTTATTGCGTTGATACAGTTCATTTGCTAATGCTAAATAGTTTTGAGCACCAGAAGATGTGGCATCATATTCAATAACAGGCACATTATAGCTTGGCGCCTCGGCTAATCTAACATTCCTTGATATTACTGTATTAAATACTTTTTCTTTAAAGTGTGAGCGCACTTCTTCTACAACAGAATTTGATATTCTCAATCTCCCATCAAACATAGTCATCAACACCCCTTCAATATCCAAATTAGGATTAAAACTGTGCTTAACAAGTTGAATTGTATTTAACAATTGTCCTAATCCTTCTAAAGCATAGTATTCGCATTGAACAGGAATAAGCACAGAATCAGCAGCACATAATCCATTAACAGTTAATAACCCAAGCGATGGTGGACTATCTATAAGAATAAAATCATAGTTATCCTTTTGTTGTTGAAGGATATTTCTTAATCTATTTTCTCTATTAGTTTGATTTACTAATTCGATTTCGGCACCAACTAAATTGATAGAAGAAGGAAGAATTGACAAATTTGGGAAATTAGTTTCAATAACTACATTTTCAAAATCTGCTTCTTCTACCATTAAGTCATAAACCGTATTTTCTAACTCTTTAATATCCACACCTAATCCCGAAGAAGAATTTGCCTGTGGGTCAATATCTACTAAAAGTACTTTAAATTCTAAAACACCAAGCGATGAAGCTAAATTTATTGAAGTTGTGGTTTTTCCAACACCACCTTTTTGATTTGCTATTGTAATAATTTTTGCCATTAAAAACCAAATTTTAAAAAATAAAATAAAAATGCAGTTGTGATAATTGAATGATTGATTTCACCTTTTTGAATCATTTGTTTAACAACGTGAATATCTGTGGGTATAATATTAATTTCTTCATTATTATCTAAGTTTTGCTCAGATACTCGTTCTAAACCTGTCCATAAATAAGTATAGCATTTATTATTCAAAAATGCAGGATTGGGTTGAGAAACACCAAGCAATTGTAAATCTTCATCTGAAGAATAACCTGTTTCTTCCAAGCATTCTCTTCGGGCAGCATCGATAGGTAATTCGTCTGTTTCAATCAATCCTCCAGGAATTTCTATTGTGATTGAATTACTTCCGTGTCGAAATTGCTCAATTAAAAGTATCTTATTATCTTTTGTAATTGGAATAATATTTGCCCAATCATTCGAATCTAACACCACAAATTCAGATGTTTTTTTCCAGATTGGGTGATATCTCTGAACCAAATCAGCTCTAAATATCTTAAGCTCTTGTATTCTATGTTTGGAAAGAGTTTCCCATTTTGGTATCATAACAAAAATGAAATAAATATAAATTCAAAATTAACTATAAAATTGAAAATAATATTAATATTTGGAATGTTAATTGAATTGTTAAGAAACTGAAGGTATTAAATGGTTTAAATCTTTAAATACTTTTTGATTAATAAATCTAATTGTACCTTATCAATTGGCTTTGGAATTATTTCATCAAACAAATGTGCATCAGGATGATCTTTAATATGTGTAATTTCAAAAGCTGTTTGAACAATAATCGGTATATTTGGGTTTATTTGCTTAATTATTGTTGTAGCTTTAAAACCATCCATTTCAGGCATTTTAATATCCATAAGTATTATATCAATATCGGATCTCGACTTGACAACTTCGATAGCATCTAATCCATTTTCCATAAAAATTAATTCATAATTAGAATTTCGCAGATACAAATGAAATAAAAGACGTGATTCTCTATCGTCTTCAGCTATAAGTATTACAAATTTATTTTTCATATAATTAATCTGAATTATTCCGAATTAATCTTCTTTAATGGTAGTGATACAAAGAAAGTGCTACCTTTTCCTTCAATTGATTGAAACCAAATTCTGCCCGACATAAATTCTACTAAAGATTTACAAATAAATAAACCTAATCCTGCTCCCTCGTGAGAGCGGTTTAAATTGGTATCCGCCTGGAAAAATCTATCAAAAATGTAAGGTTTTGCAAATTCTTTAATACCTATTCCATTGTCGTCAATCTCAAATATAATTGAACTAATCGTACTTTGATATCTAATTTTGATTATCCCATTATTAGTGAATTTACAAGCATTACTAATTAAGTTTTCCAAAATTTGATTCAATTTTATGTAATCAGTATGTATAACATCATCCTCATTATTAAAGAATGGTTCGAATATTATTTCGTTATTATGTTCTTTAGCTATCAATTCAAAATTTGAAATAACATCGGTAAACAATTGATTTAATGAAAATGTTAGATTATTTAATTCTACTATGCCAGCTTCAATCTTGGATATATCAATAATGTTTGAAAGTAAAGAAAGCAGTCTATTGCCACTTTTGGTTATCATCTGGGAATATTCAACAATTTCTTCGTTTGTTAAATCTGGATATGATAGAATAGAAGCAAAGCCTAATATGCCGTTAAGAGGAGTTCTAATTTCGTGAGACATATTTTGAAGAAAAGCAGTTTTAAGTAAATTTGATTGATCTGCATTTTCTAATGCTTGCTTTAGTTCTTGATTTTTCCTTTGTAATTGTTCGGTCAATGTTTCGTATTCAGTAATATCTCTGCCAGTAATGAAAACTGATTGTTTTCCATCGTAGATTATAGGTATTCTTCTAACCTCTGCTGTAATTACTCTGCCATCTAATGTAATAAATTTTTCAATATTATTTTCTGTTTCAATTTTTTTTAGATTTAGGTTTTCTAACCTTGTTTTAATAATACTCAAGCTATCAGGATGAATAAAATCAAAAATTGATTTGCCAATAAAATCGTTATTATCCTTCCCACCAATTAGTCTTATTGCTTCATTATTCGCAAAAACAATAATATTGTTTGTATGAATAATAATTGGATCGGGAAGGATATTCGATAATAAATGAAATTGTTCGATATTTTCAATTACTGAAAGCACTTTAAATTATTACCACTCCCATACAAATTCAGGATTTGATAAATATTCATTAATATATTTAGCTGCAGTTCTACCAGCTCCCATCGCTAAGATAACTGTTGCTCCGCCCGTTACTATATCTCCACCAGCAAATACACCTTTCTTGCTTGTTTTCATTGTATCTTTATCAACTAATATGTTACCCCATTTATTAGTTTTAATTTCAGGAGTAGCTCTTGTGATGATTGGATTGGAGCCATTGCCAATCGCTACAACAGCAACATCAATTTGAATATCTTCAATTGCTCCAGGAATTGCTATTGGTTTGCGTCTTCCAGATGCATCGGGCTCGCCCAATTCCATTTTTTGAACTTTCATTGAAACTAACTTGCCTTTTTCGTCACCAACATACTCAATTGGACTTGCAAGAAGCATAAACTCAACGCCTTCTTGCTTAGCGTGATGGATTTCTTCTTTACGAGCAGGCATTTCAGATTCACTTCTGCGGTAAACAATCAATCCACGTTTTGCACCCATTCGTAAAGATGTTCTAACGCCGTCCATTGCTGTATTACCACCACCAACAACTGCAACTACTTTATCTTTAATTGCGACCAGAGGAGTATCATTCGGACCAAATTCATAGGATTTCATTAAATTAACGCGAGTTAAATATTCATTTGCTGAATAAACACCATTGTATTCTTCACCTGGAATATTCATAAAGTAGGGAAGTCCCGCACCAACTCCTAAGAAGGAAGCATCATAATCTTCCATTAACTCATCTAAAGTAGCTGTTAAACCTACCACAAAGTTCTTTTCAAACTTTACGCCTGCTGATTGCAATGCATCTACTTCAGCTTTAACGATTGACTTTGGTAATCTAAACTCTGGGATGCCATAAACTAATACACCTCCGATTTCGTGAAGTGCTTCGTAAACTGTTACGTCGTGACCCATTTGAATTAAATCACCAGCGCAACTTAAACCAGCAGGTCCACCACCAATTATTGCAACTTTTTTGCCAGTTTTTGTGTTAATTTCAGGAACTTGAATTCCAATATTTTCTCTTTCCCAATCAGCAGCAAATCTCTCTAAATTACCAATTGCAACAGGTTTAAATTTCTTTGTTAACACACATACTATTTCGCATTGCTCTTCCTGTGGGCATACTCTTCCGCATACAGCAGGCAAAGCGTTGTCTGTTTTAAGTATTTTGGCAGCTTCTGCTATATTTCCTTCTCTAATTTGTTCGATAAAGGCAGGTATTTGCACATTTACAGGACATCCTTGAATGCAAGGAGGATCTACACACATTAAACATCTTTGTGCTTCTTCTTGAGCCATCTGAAGAGTGTAACCTAAATTTACTTCTTTGAAGTTTGCTCTTCTTATGTTAGCTTCTTGTTCAGGAATTTGATGTCTCCCAATTTTCATTCTATCTTTATTTGGGAGCTTTTCTACAGCGGGGTAATTACTCATTTTCAGATTCTCCTAATTATTTTCGTGTTTAACAAGTTCGTTATATGCTCTATCCATGTGGCACTCAAAATCGTGCAATGATTCTTTTTCTTCTGGTAAATATGTACTATTTCTATTTTTTAGGACTTTGAAATCAACTTTGTGTGCATCAAATTCTGGTCCATCAACACATACAAATACTGTCTTGCCGTCAACAATTGCACGGCATCCACCGCACATTCCTGTACCATCAATCATTATTGAGTTCAAACTGACAACTGTATGAATTCCATAAGGTGCAGTTAGTTTAGAAATTGCTTCCATCATAGGGATAGGACCTATTGCCAATACAAAATCAATTTTTCTTCCGCTATCAATTAACTCTTTTAATTTATCAGTAACAAAGCCATGATACCCATAAGAGCCGTCATCTGTAGTAGGGTAGATTTCATCGCTAAATTTGCTTATTTCGTCTTCGAGAATTACAAATTCCTTGCTTCTACCACCGATTATACTAATTACGTGATTTCCACTTTCTTTTAAAGCTTTAGCAATAGGATATGCAATTGCTGTTCCTACACCACCGCCAATACTAACTGCAGTGCCAAAGTTTTCAATATGAGAGGCTTTGCCTAATGGACCAACTAAATCATGGATATAGTCGCCAGCTTCCATCATATTAAGTAGCTTGGTTGTTTTGCCAACACCTTGGGCAATAATTTCAATCCAACCTTCAGTTGAATTAGAGTCAGCAATTGTTAATGGGATTCTTTCCCCTTTGTCGTGAACTCGAAGCATTATGAATTGCCCAGCTTTACGCTTTTGAGCAATTCTGGGAGCTTCTACTTTAAAGAGTTTAACGTTTGGACCAATAAATTTGGCTTCGATTATTTTATTCATATATAGTAGTTTTATTAATTTACAAATTTACGAAAATTCCTTGTAAATTAGGTTAATTCTATGAATAATAATAAATTAGGTGAGACTAATTAATTAATATATAGTTATTTTGGGGTTGATAAATAAACTTAATTGTTTCGATTTTTTTGGAACGCTTGTATTTAAATTTTATTATGATTGTGCTATCAGAGTATGTGGAAACTGAATTTACTTTTGTTAATGCGTCATCAAATTTGTAATCAAAAGTATTCTGCATGCTATTTTCTTGATTAATATAAATACTAAAATAAGAAATTGTATCAAATTCTCCTTCAATATTAAAGAATACTATAAAATCCTGAAGTTTATCAAAATTGAAATCCAGATGCCGTGAATGAAGAGTTTTACCTATTTCATTAATGGATTGTTTTTCAGGTATACTGATTTTGTATTCTTCAGAATTCAAATAATCAATTGAATCTTTAATATGTTTAGCTAAGGAAACAGTATTAGTGACGGTTACAAGTAAAGGTTTTTCTATAAGGCTATGATTTAAAGTATCGCCTGTAACATAATTGAAAATATAAATTATTGGTTCTTCCTTCTGAGTACATCCGTAAAAATACAAGAAGAGAGTAATAAACAATAATTTGACAATAAAATAATAATTATTCATTTATGCTAAAATAATAAAATACTAATTTATCAATTTTCCAATTCTTGACAATCTAATTGATGATAATTTATCAATTATCTTACTTAATGGCAAATTCGTATTCCATGACCAATAAACAATCAAGGGAGTTCCAACTACATTTTCGAAAGGAATAAATCCCCAGTATCGGCTATCTAAACTATGGTCGCGATTATCGCCCATTCCAAAGCAATAATTTCTTTCTACTTGATAAGATTTTGCGACTTTACCATCAATCCAAATATTATTACCATCATTTTCAATTTTGTGATTCTCACGGGAAATGAAGGTTGCCCATTGGCGATAATTATCTTGTGTTAGTTCCACTTTATCACCTTCTTTGGGAATTCTAATTGGTCCATAATTATTTCTTGTGAAATTTAAACCTACAGGAAATGTTCTGAACATATCTGTTGGGTCTTCGAATGCTGTTGTATCAACTACAGTATGTTCTGGAAACTCAGAGTATTTACCATTAATCCATATTTTATTGCCTACAATTTGCAAAGTGTCTCCTGCGGTAGCAACACATCGTTTAAGGTAATATTGAAATTCAGTAGCCTCAACTTCATCACGATAACCTGGAAAAATAAAGACAATCACATCGCCTTTTTCTGGATCTTTTGGCGAAGGAAACTTGTAGAAGGGGAGTGGTATATTAAAAAAAGGAACTACCTGTGGAGTAGTTGGTCCATAAATAAATTTATTAACAAATAAAAAATCGCCGGTCATTACTGTATTTTCCATAGAACCAGTAGGAACTACAAACGAAGCAAGTAATAAGCCATTTATTATCATAACAACAACAATAGCCCAAACAATAGTTTTTACCCAAGAAACAAATTTTTCTGCAGTGGTTTCTGGAACTTTTTTATCTACTTTTTTCTTTTGAAAAAACTTTTTAATATCAAATTTCATATTAATTATCTTTTATAGTTAATAAATTTATTTATACTTTCTTAATAAGTCGCAGTTTTAATCTTCATCAATGCTTAATACTGCTAGAAATGCTTCTTGTGGAATTTCAACACTTCCTATTTGCTTCATACGTTTCTTACCCTCTTTTTGTTTCTCAAGTAATTTACGTTTTCGGGAAATATCACCACCATAACACTTTGCAGTTACATTTTTCCGCATTGCTTTCACAGTAGTTCTGGCAATTACTTTGTTGCCGATTGCTGCCTGAATTGCTACTTCAAACATTTGTCTTGGTATCAAATCCTTCAATCTTCCAGTTAATTTTTTACCCCAATCATAAGATTTTGAGCGGTGAACGATTGTTGATAAAGCATCAACGGGTTCTCCATTTATCAAAACGTCTAATTTAATCAAATCACCTGGGCGATATTCCAAAAATTCATAATCCATAGATGCATAACCACGAGTATATGACTTAAGTTTATCATAAAAATCATAAACTACTTCAGCCAAAGGCAAATCCCAAGTTAGATCTACTCTTTTAGCGGACAAATAATTTGTGTTTACTAATGATCCACGTCTATCCATACACAACTTCATAATAGTGCCAATATATTCATCAGGCATAATTATTTGTGCTCTTATGTAAGGTTCAAGTATCTGTGATATTTTTACTTGTTCGGGTAATTGAGCAGGGCTATCAATATAAATTTCTTCTTGGTTAGTTTTTAAAATTTTGTATCGAACATTGGGTACAGTAGTTACTAAATTTTGATTAAATTCTCGTTCTAATCTTTCTTGTACAATTTCTAAATGCAATAAACCAAGAAATCCGCATCTAAATCCAAATCCAAGGGCTGATGAAGTTTCTGGTTCATAGAAAATTGCCGAATCATTTAATGATAATTTACCAAGTGCTTCCCTTAACGATTCGAAATCAGCCGAACTTGAAGGGTAAAATCCACTAAATACCATTGGTTTTACTTCCTTGAAACCTTCGATTGCAAACTCACAAGGTTTTTTGAAATGTGTTATAGTATCACCAACTTTTGTGTCGATTAATGTTCTAATATTTGGAATAATATACCCAACATTTCCAGCAGAAAGGTCTTTTGTTCGGAATTTTTTCATTTTTAAAATGCCAATTTCTTCCACATCATAAGCTTGTTCTGTTGCCATAAAGTAAATTTTATCGCCTTCCTTAACTGTACCATCCATTACTCTAATATTTACGATAACACCTCGATAATCATCAAAGATAGAATCAAATATTAATGCTCTTAATGGTGCTTGTGGATCTCCTTTTGGTGGTGGAATTTTATGCACAATTGCTTCGAGAACTTCAGTAATTCCTATGCCTGCTTTTGCAGAAACCTCTAATATCTCATCTTCGGAGCATCCTAATAAATCAATAATCTCTTGCTTAACTTTTGGAGCATTTGTAGCTGCACTAGGCAAGTCAATTTTATTTAGAACAGGAATTATTTCTAAATTATGCTCGATAGCCAAGTATAGATTGCTTATTGTTTGTGCTTCAATACCTTGTGTGGCATCGACAACTAAAATTGCACCTTCGCAAGCAGCTAAAGATCGAGAAACTTCATAAGTAAAGTCAACGTGACCAGGAGTGTCAATAAGATTTAGTGTATAGTCCAGACCATCTTTGGCATTATATTGCATTTGTATTGCGTGTAGCTTAATTGTAATCCCACGTTCTTGTTCTAAGGGATTATCATCAAGGATTTGGTTGTAAATCATTTCGCGTTGGGTTATAGTGCCTGTAGTTTCCAAGAATCTATCCGCAAGGGTAGATTTGCCATGGTCAATATGCGCTATAATGCCAAAGTTTCTAAAATTCTGCATAAAATAAAATAAAAAAGTAAAAATTAATATAAAAAAAGTAAGTTGATTATTCTTCGATTTCGGCTATTCTTTCTTTGGTTTCTTGAATTCTTTTGTCTTTTTCTGATATTTTAGACTTTAAAATTTCGATTTTATTAGAAATTTCTTCTTTGTTTTCGGAATTCTCATCTTGATTCATTGTATCATATTTTTCTAACTCAGTTTTGTCGTATTCAATTGCTTCAGTTAGTTTTTCTAATTTATCTTTCAAATTCTTTAATAGAGTTTCAAATTTACTCTTTTTTGCTTTTTTCTGATTATCGAAAAAGTCATTTCTTTTTTCATCTAAAGCTTTGAAAGTATCCTTTAATGCTTCGTACAATTTATTACGGTTATCAGTTTTTAATTTCCACACTTTAATTTCGCTTTGAATTGTTAATAGATTCTCGCGAATTGTTTTGAAGTGTGGATTGTCTTCTAATTTTTCTTTTTCAGCATTAATCTTCGCAATCAATTTACCAAAATTCTCTTCAGATTCCTTCAAGAAATGTTCTCTTTCGCCTTCTTGGTCGATATTAATCTTCTCGAAAACAACACGAATTTTTCCATAAAGATCATCTCTTTGTTCTTTAGTTAAAGTAATACCTTTAATCGAAGTTTGTGCAGCAATTAAAGTTTCTCGTGATTCTTTGAAAGTGTCGGTGGTTTGAGCAACATTAATTGCATTTTCAACTAATGGTAAAAGTTTACCATAATTTTCATTTGCTTCGTTAATAAAAATAGTTTTATCAACTTCTTGATTTTTACCTAATAGTTCAAATCCATTACGAATCATTTGATAAAGTTCTTCCTGTTGATTTCTTTTCAATGTTTTAGTTGAAATTAATTTTTGAGCATTAATTAATTCTTGGCGAGATGCCGAAAAGTCTTTGCTATCTGGTAATGTTACTAAAATTTTATCAAAAGCATTTTTCAATTGTAAATAATTGTCGCTGCATTCCATTTCGTAATTTTCTCTTTCCGAAATTTGTCGCTGAGTAATTGTATTGAAAGCTTCAGCAATTAGTTTTTTCACTTCTTCAATTGAATTTTTCGATATTTTAGCAGATATTTCAATAATATCTTTTTGGAATTCCATTAATTGTGTTCTGGCATTTCTTAAATTTTGCCATTTATTAGTTATCTCGAGAACTGCCTCAATCTTTGCTTTGTATTCATCAAAGAATTTTTGAGAAGTTTCATTAATTTCATTTCTGATTTTTGCATTTCTTTCTTCTAAAACTTTTAGTTCAGAATGAATAACATCGTTGATTCTCTCAGTAAATGCATCTGACATATTTAGCGAAGGTATTATTTTTAATAAATTTCTATATTGATTGATGGAAGTTCTTAATCTTTCATCAGGTTCAGAATGTTCTTTTACCTTGCTCACTTCATTTTCGATTTCGGAATATTTTTCCTCATCATTATAATTATTGAAGTTAGCATAAGGAAAATGATATTTTCTTACTGGAGTAATAAATTCATTACCTTTTTTAATTGTTGTAAAATCGGCATTCACCCATACAGCAACTAAGTTGTCAATGTTTTCACCCGCATCAGGCGTAATTGCGAAAATTTTGGATTCTTCAACTGGATTGTCAAACTTTTTACCAGTAAAAGAGCAAAGTCCACTTTGTCTTTGCAAAATTTCATTGATTCGTTCTTGAGATATTTCAATGTTAGTCATACATCACCTTTGTTTTTTATTTTTTATTTTTTATTTTTAAATTTTGATTTCAATTTTATAATTTTTCTATTATTTCAAATGTAAAAAAATTTACTTAACTAATTGCAGGAGTATTTTCTATTGTACTTGTACCATTAAATTTTATATTCTTTAATGCTTGCAATTGCATATTACTTATTGGAGGTAATTCCTCGCCCTTAACAATCATATTCAATTCTATGCCATCAATTGTTTCTCTTTCTAATAAAATTTTAGAACCTTTGTGTAAAATGTTTATGTTTTCTGATAAAATTCTTTCAACATCTTGATTTGCAGTCATTAAAATTCTTCTTATTTCACTATCTATCAATTGTGCTGTTTCCTCGCTATGTTCTTTTACGTGACCATAATCGCGACCAAGAAACACTTCGCTATTTTCTGAATTGAAACTAACTGGTCCGATTACATCGCTCATACCCCATTCAGTAACCATTTTTCGCGCTAATTTCGTTGCTCTTTGTAAATCATTCGATGCACCAGTTGTTAATGTATTGAATACTAACTTTTCTGCTGCTCTTCCACCAAGTAGCATTTTAATTTGAGTCACAATATACTCTTTCACATAAGAATGGCTTTCTTCTGTAGGTAAATATGCAGTTATGCCCAAAGCTCTACCTCTTGGAATTATTGTAACTTTATGGACTGGATCGGCATTTGGAGAAAAATTGCCAACTAATGCATGCCCCATTTCGTGATATGCAGTAATCTCTTTCTCTTTATCAGAAATTACCATACTTCTGCGTTCCACGCCCATCAATACTTTATCCTTTGCCATTTCGAAATCATACATTGTAATGGATTGGCTATCGCGTCTGGCGGCTAATAATGCGGCTTCGTTTGCAATATTTGCAATATCTGCACCCGAAAGTCCTGGTGTGGATTTTGCCATAATTTCCAAATTTACATCATTTGATAAAGGTAATTTGCGTGTATGAACAATAAAAATCTCTTTCCGACCATTTACATCAGGTTTATCCACCACAACTTGTCTGTCAAATCGACCAGGTCTTAGCAGAGCAGGATCTAATACATCAGGACGATTGGTTGCTGCCATAACAATTAAACTGCTATTTTGCTCAAAACCATCCATTTCTACAAGTAATTGATTGAGCGTCTGCTCTCTTTCATCGTGTCCGCCACCCATTCCGGCTCCTCTATGACGACCAACAGCATCAATTTCGTCAATAAAAACAATACAAGGTGAATTTTTCTTTGCTTGTTCAAATAAATCACGAACACGGCTTGCCCCTACACCAACAAACATTTCCACAAAGTCTGCACCAGATATAGAGAAAAATGGAACACCTGCTTCGCCAGCAACCGCTCGAGCAAGCAAAGTTTTGCCAGTACCTGGAGGTCCTAAAAGTAAGACTCCTTTTGGAATTTTACCACCTAATTTCTGGAATTTAAATGGGTCTTTTAAGAAGTCAATAATTTCATTTAATTCTTCTTTGGCTTCGTCAGCTCCAGCAACATCTTGAAAATTTATCTTTGATTCATTTTTATCCAACATTCGAGCACGTGATTTCCCAAAATTGAAAATGTTCTTTCCGCCGCTTCCTGTTCCACCATTCTGCATTCTTCGCATAAAGAAAAACCACAACCCAATTAATACAATAAATGGTAGAATAGACAAAACTGGGCCCCAAAACGAACTATTATCAACTTCGTAAGTCCAATAAATTCCTTGTTGTTTCCAAATGTCTTCTGTTTTATCATCAACAAATCCAAGTTTAACATTAAACTTAGTTATTTCTTGGGGTTTGTTATTTACATTGATGGTTGCTGATTCTTTTAATTTACCATAAAAATCAATATCACCATATTGATTCTTGATTATTTTTGCACTTTTAATCATATTTTGATTTAAAAATGCTTGATACTCTGTATAAGATATCGTTACATCTTTACTTTGATTTTCTTGAAAAACTGCATACATCACAAAAATGAATAAAGCGAAAATCACCCAAATTAACATATTTTTCATTAAGTTAGGCTGATTTGTTGAATTAAAATTTTTCTTGAAATCAAAATTATCTTTATCTGATTTATTTTTTGGGTTTTCGCCCATCAATATTCTCCAGTTTTGCTGTTTTACTTAATTGACTTTAGACGCTTAAAGAGTAAATTAATTTTTGGTTAATTAACTCGAAATACAAATTTTTTGTTTTATTGCTACTTTTAATCTACTTTTATATAAATTTCTCTCAAATTTCTTCCTTCCTCAGCATAATCCAATCCATACCCAACTACAAATAGCGGTTCAATTTCAAACCCAATATATTTAATTTGTAAAGGAACTACTATATTTTTTGGTTTGAATAATAAAGTACATATCTCAATTGAACTTGGGTTGAAACTTTCAAGTCTTTTGATTAATGATTGCATTGTATAGCCAGTATCAACAATATCTTCAATAATTATTATATCTTTGTCGTTAAGGTTGATTGGGTTCTCGATTACTTCTACTTTTCCTTCACTTGATAGGTTCATTCCATAGCTTTTCGCAATAATTGTTTCAATCTGTGTGGGAATTTTCATTTCCCTCATCAAATCAGCAGCAAATATTATAGCTCCTTTAAGTGTTAATAATAGAATAGGATTTTTCCCACAATAATCTTTATCAATTCTTTTTGCTAATTCCTTTACTCGTTTTTTAATTAATTCTTTGCTTAATAATTTCTTAAAGGATAGTTCTTTAATTTGAATAATATCTTCCATAATGGTAGTTTTTAGTTGATTTAACTTTATGAAAAAACAAAGACGAAAAAGACCAAACTAATTATTTCATCTGTGAAAAAGTTGCTTTGAGAAATCTTTTAGTATTTTCAGTAACTTTGTACTTGTCATTAATTTGGTGATTTATCACCCAAATTATTTCAGAATTAGTTGATAATACATTCACAAAATTCTTGTCAAACAGCGAAACTTTATTGTCAATTAGCAAGTCGCTTACTTTTTTAGTACCTTTCATTCCTAATGGAGTAAAAGTATCTCCTTCCTCCCAATTACGAAGTGTTAATACAAAGGGTAATTTCTCAAAATCAAAATATTCAACATTTTTATTTTCTGAAAATTTAACCAATTTCTTAGTAACTTCTTGTAATTCTAATACATAATTGCCTACAATGGTTTTACTAACTTTATCAATTCTTTGTTCATATTTAAATGGTAATTGATTACGAGTAAAAATAAGAAAATTTCTATCTTTATAGCAAGTAATCATTTTGTTAATTTCTACAATTGCACCAGAATCAGAATTTTTTATTGATAAAATCTTTTCAATTTGAGTGTGGTTGATATGTTCTAAATCATAATTTTTCTTTAAAGTATAAGATAAAATCTCGCCCTGAATGTATCTATTATAAGCATCAAATAATGGAATACGGATTTCTACCCGAGAATTATCCAAGTTTTCAGCTACAATTGAGTAAAAATCTTTAATATTTTCTGAAATGAAATCATCAGCTCCTTGCAAGAATGTGGTGATTCTCATTATGTTTTCTGTAATGGAAGGATTGAAATTATCCCGAATAAATGGAATTAATTTCAATCTGACTTTATTGCGAGTATATTCCAGCCAAGTATTTGTAATATCTTCTTTCCATTTCAAATTACGTGCTGAAATATATTCCTTAATTTCTTCTTTTGTGGAGCTAAGCAAGGGACGAATAAGACGAACATTCTTGATTAATTGACGAGTTTCGGGTATGCCTGAAAGACCTGTCAATCCACTTCCACGCAATAAATTTATAAAGAAGGTTTCGATATTATCATCGGCATTATGAGCAGTTGCTAATAAATCAGCTTTTATTGTACGGGAAGTTTTTTCAAAAAAGTTATACCTCAAGTGTCTTGCAGCAGTTTCAATGCTCATTCCATTCTTATGTGCAAAGTCTTTAACTTTGCCAGATGAATAGTAAAACTCTAATCCCATACTTTCAGCTAATTTCCTTACAAAATTCTCATCTGCGTCAGATTCAGCTCTTAATTTATGATTAAAATGTGCAACTGCCAGATAAAAATCATATTTTTTTGACAAATATACCAAAATATCTAACAATGTTGTGGAGTCAGCACCACCACTTACAGCCACTACAACTTTAAAAGAATTGTTAATTCTAATTTTGTTAATTAAAAATGATTCTACATTAGTAATTAACTTATTAATGATAGGATTTGCTAAATCGGGCTTTAAAAATGTATTTGAGTTCTTATTATTCACAAAATTCAATAAAATATAAGTTCAAAATTAGCAAAAATTAACCTATTAAAACTGATTTTTAATAATAATAAGTTTTTCTTCGGTCATATCGAGTATGGAATATTTTACTCCGCCTGTGCCAAAACCAGATAATTTCTTACCTCCAAATGGCATCCAATCTACTCTAAAGGCAGTGCTTTCGTTAATAATTACTGCTTTCTGGTCAATTAATTTTGCATATCGCAAGGCAATATCAATATCTTTTGAATAAATAGATGTTTGGAAGGAAAACTTCGATTCATTAATATCTTTAATCACAATATCTAAATTATCATATTTTTTGATAAATAATAAGGGACCAAACACTTCTTCTGTGATACCTTCCATTTGTGAATTAGCATTTGAAATTAAAGTTGGCATAAAACATTGATTTGGTAATTTTTCGCCACCAATTTCGATAAATCCACCTTTTTCTTTTGCATCATTTACCAAAAAGTTCATTTTTTCAACAACTGCATCAGTAATTAATGGACCGCAGTCAGTATCGGGAAGAATAGCATCTCCAACTTTTAGATTAGCAGTAGAATTTTTCAAAAGTTCAATGGCTTTATCGTAAATTTCAGAATGAATGTAAAGTATTTGAGTAGAAACACAAACTTGACCTGAATGATAAAACGCTCCGCGAATAATTGATGGAATTGCTTTTGAAAGATCAGCATTTTGGTCGAGAACTGCAGTGCCAGTACCACCGTGTTCAAGCGTTATTTTTACTCCAGGGGCAGACAATCGCCTAATCATCCATCCAATTTCTGCATTTCCGATAAACGAAACGTAATTTAAATTAGGATTGGAAACAATCATTTGAGTTTCTTTACCCGTTAACAGCAAATAATGAAGTGCTTTTTCTGGCAATCCTGCTTGATAAAAAAACTCAACAATTTTTTTGGCTGATAACGGTGTTTTTTCTGCAGGTTTAAGAATAACTACATTTCCCGCTGCAATAGCAGTTGCTACTTGATGGCAAATCAAATTGACTGGATGATTAAAAGCAGATATGGCTAAAACTACTCCAACTGGCTCTCGTTGAGTAAATGCAATAACATTTTCGCCAGCTGCAGATTTGTCCATTTGAATTTGCTCACCATCAAGATGAAAGCATTCGTTTGCTGCCAACTTCACGGTACTAACAGCTCGTATCACTTCAACTTTAGCATCTTTATAAGGTTTTCCACCTTCTTGAGCAATCAACAAAGCAAGTTCTTCCAAGTTTTGATTAATCAATTCAGCAACTTTTTCTAAAATCGCTACTCGCTTATAAGCAGGAAAGAATTTAAACTCTACATCGAAATATTTTTTTGCAATTTGAATCGATTCAATTGCTTGTTCCACCGAAGATACTTGAACTTCTGTGATTGCCTCGCCCGAAAAAGGATTTCTTACTATCATTTAAATTATTTGTTGATTATTATTTTAAAAATTTTGTTATCAAATCTAACAAAATATATTCCATTTGCCAATCTATCAGAATTAATATTGTAGGTTTTTGTTTGTTTGTATATTTCAAACTGTGCAATATTTACTCCAATAGAGTTGTAAATATTGAGCTTTTCGGAATGTGAAATATTGTCAAATTCAAAATTAATTTCATTATCCAAAACATTAATTTGCATTGTTGGTTCAGGATAAATAATTAATTTATGAGACACTTCTGGAACACAAAACGGCAACAAGGTTAGCAGTCCATTTTCTTTCTGCAAAGTGTAATTTTTATTTGTTTCAATTTCGAAATTTGTAATAGTTAAATCAGTATAAGGAGGATCCGAAGCTAATACTTTACCTTCTATAGTGAATAAAATAGTGTCTCGTGTTAACATTTCATCGGCTTCATCTTTGTTTAACTCAATAAGTAGATTTCCAAAAGAATATGAGTATTCATAAGATTTTGAAATAGAATTTGCATTGTAAAACACTTTTTGTGGATAAAATAGATAAGGGTCAAAGCTTATTGTTGTTGATAATTTAGTTGGATGCAATTTCTCTAAAATTGGCGACATTTTGATATGAATATCAATCGCATCTCCCACATTAGCTGAGTAATTGTCTATCCAAACTTTAGCAGAATAAAACTCCTCTGGTGTATGGGCTTTAATTTTAATTAAAATAGTATCACGGCAAGATGAATATTCTTCAATTATAATTGAATCGAGAAAACTACCTGCCACCAATGATGTATATTCAAATTCCACTAATTTCGATTCTCCCGGAGCAAAAGTAATAGGAAATTCTGTTAGTAATTTAAACTCATTCAATGAAAGTGGCTTAATCAAGTTGATTGTTCTCGTTACTGTAGAATTATTAGTAATAGTTATTTGTTTGAGATCACTTTCTTCAGCTTCAATAATTCCAAAATCAATATTTCTATTCGTATAAGTTAATTTTGGATTAATAATCTCATATTTTAGAATGATTGAAAAATATTGAGGACAATTGGATGATGTTAGACTCAATGTATCATAAAATATGCCAAATTGTTTTGTTTTGTCAGGATGGAAATTAATTGTTAAATCCCGTGAAATACTTGGTTCAATGTAAAATTTTAGGAAAGGAAGAATTTCGTAATAATTTTGTAAATTACTTGGAGATATATCAATAATATTATCGAGTAATCCAGTATTTGTAATTCTAATTGATTTACTCTGACTTATGTCGCATACTTCAAAAATTCCGAAATCAATAAAATTCGTATCAATCGAAATAATTGACTTCTTAAAATCCATACTAATTGGCATTGTTAATAATTGACCTTCTGGTTCGAGTGTTGTGATATTAAGAAATGTGCTAAAAACTCCTTCTAATTGCGAATTGAATTCGATGATGATTTTCATCGAATCGTTTTGTGGCAAAGAGTAGGGGAGAGTAACTAAATTAACAAGTGAAAATTCTTTATCACCATTAAGAGAAATATTTGTTATTGTGTCAGATATTGTTCCTTTATTTACAATCAAAATTGTGTCTTGGGCATATCCATCACAAGTAATTTGCGAGAATGAGCTATTATTTCCAAATGTAACAAATCTTGAAATGCTAGATATTTCAATTGGTATGCACTTTTCTACATAACATTCCTGATAAGCTGTAAAGCAAAGCTCTCCTTTGTACGAGGTATTATTTAATGACTTTATGTTAATTTTAAAATTAAAATATTGGTCATTTGCTATGAGAAATGGAAAAGAGTTGTCGTATGTAATCTCTATGTCGGTTGCTGGTGGTTTTAATGTATATTTTACTATTGATAAATCAGTATTGCCAGTGTTTGCTATGTTGGCATCAATTACTTTTGATTCGTTCTTTTTGATAATTTCATTAATAAGAGTAGGATTAATTTCGAAGTCAGAAAATACTACTTCACCTACAAAAAGTATTTGTAATTCTTTACAACTGCCAGTTTTTAATTTCAATGTATCTATGAATTTTCCAACTTTTTCACCATTAAATACACATTTTACATTAATACTTTCGTTAGGATTGATTTGAGCATTCCAAGGTAAAAGTAGCTCATAAGGCTTCTCTAATCCATCAATCTTTTCTAATAATGCAAAAATATTTCCTTTATTTTCGAAAATAATTATCGTATCTTTATTACCATTTAGGCAAACTCTACCAAAATCAATAATTGAATGTGCAGAAACATTCTCTGTCATCATTTTTGCAACAAGAAGTATATCAATTATTTCTTTATTCCCACGAGTTAGTGTTTTGTCATTATTATGTAATTGCAAAATATATGCTTGAGATTTTTCATTGATTACATCAATTTCAATTATTATTGAATCGGCTTGTTTTGGAGAAATTTTAATTGGCAAAGATTTACCACTGCTCCATCCAATAATTTTTACTTCAGTTGGGTTATTTGCAATTAAATTTTTTGAAATAATTAAGTTGCTGTTTCCAGTATTCCAAACTGGAATTACTTTGCGGATTTTACCAGAACAAGTGCTAACAAAATGCAAACTATCTACCGAATTAATAATAGGAGAATATCCATAAGCACGAACTTTAACAATAGTGTCGATAGAGCAAGGAAGCAATTTGAATTTAAAAAGTTGCTCCGACCAACCTGTGTCAATTAATTTTATAGATAAGCCTGTATTTGTCCCAATAGGATTAACAGTTAATGGTAAATCCGTTACAAAATTAATTTGATCCTTATCATTGTTCAATTCGGCTACTGATTTAATTTGCTCCAAAATCGCATCGCTGAACCATTTTAAATTTGCAAATTTTTCGTACCCACAAGCAACACTATCTACAATTACAATATCCGTTTCGGGTCTGATGGTAGTTTTGTTTCCAGTTCCTAATAAGTCAATTTCTTTGAAAAATGTGGTTTTTCCGTCTTCAGAAATTGCAGTAATTACCAACTTTGCATTATAGACTTTTTTAGTTTTTGGTAAAAATCTTATGGCAATTCCGACAGAATCACAACTATTTACCGAAGAAGTAAATGAAGGATATACAATTTCGAAAGCATTATCAACATTATTAGTTAATTGCACTTGCAAACTTGCATTATAAAATGACTTATTGATAATTTTAATAGAATCTAATCTTGTTTCGGGATAACATAATTCTGCAAAGGTTAATTGGTCTTTATTATTTGATATTTTTGTTATATTAAGTTTATATATACCCTTGCCACACACCCAACCTTCTTCCTCAGATAAAAATGTAATATCATCTAAATCACCACTATTAATGCCACAATTCATCATTTTCCAAGAAGTTCCAGAGTTGGAAGTGTAATAAATTGATTTGCCATAACCGCATGCCCAAGCAGAATTTGCATCAACAAGGCAAGCTCCAAAAATTGGGAAACCCATATTGTAAACTTTCCAAGTATTACCAAAATCAGTGGAAAACATTGCTCCACCAGCATTTCCCTGACCGCTACAAGTAATTCCAGCAAATGGTAGAACAATTGAATTGCCCAGAATCGATATTTCTTCCTGCCAAACAGTAGCTCCAGTTCCTTTAAAAATAAACCAATCCGAGCCTGTATTCGTAGTTTTCCAGATTTGCCCGCTACTAACAGCATAGCCAGTGCCGTCCGAATAAAGTATTAAGTCGGTAAGCCCAGTACTTGGCTGATTGTATGTTTTTAAAGTCCAAGTTCCCCCGCCATTTGTTGTTTTGTAAAATCTTTGCAAATCATCACAACCGCCACCTACTACAACGCCTATATTCTCATCTAAAAAATAACAGCCCCAAAAACCCCGAATCGCACTATCCAATGGTGTGATTTCAGTGAAATTTGCACCGCCATCAGTTGTTTTCCAAACACCTTCTACTCCTGAGACAAAGCCAACATTTTGATTTACAAAATGAATAGATTCTAAATGATAAGCTGGATCAGCAATTGTAGAACCACTCCAAGTTTGACCATAATCAGTGGAGCGGATTACATAACCGTCAAAGCCACAAGCCCAAACATAGTTTGTATTGCTCGGCAAAAAGAAAATATCCAAGTAGTAGCCAGAATTATAGGGTAATGGTATATTGGTTTGTTTCTCCCAATATTGACCAAAATTTGGAAGTGTTAGAATTACGAACAGAAATATGTATATTAACTTTTTCATTTTTTCCCAAATTACAAAAAAATCTTAAATTATTAATATTAAAACAAATTAAAAGTGAAAATATTACAAAAAAGTGAAAAAAAGGTAGAAGTTTTGTTGTTTTATTTTCCCTCTTAATTCTTTTGGGATTTTATTATTTCGATAATTTTTGTGAAATCGGCTTCGTCCAAATAATAATGCTCATTGCAGTATTTGCAGATTAATTCATTTTGATTTTGCTCACGCATTTCTTCAATTTCTTTAATGTCCAGTGTTATCATTGCTTTAGTGAAATTATCCTTAGAACAACGACAGTAAAAGTCTATTGGCAGATTTGAAGAGATTGTAAAATCAAAAGGTAACACATTTTTCAGATTTTCTTCAATAGATAATGTATCATCAAAGAAATTTCCAAGTTGTAAATGATTCTCAATTTTTTCGAAAACTTCCTTCAGCTCTTCGTGCTTGCAACCCGGCATAGCTTGGATAATAAAACCATTGGATTTTGAAATACTGCCTTCGCTATCGGTTTCCACTTCCATAAGAATAGCTGTTGGAATTTGTTCGGATTTGTTGAAATAATATTCCAAGTCTGACGCTATATCGCTCTTAATTAACTCAATTATTCCAGAATTTTGCTTTGCTTGGTCGTAAAGTATACGAGTAACTTTAAGCAAGCCAATTCCAAGAACGTTATCCATATCTTTGATTTGTGCAACTTTTGGGGCATTTTGATTAAATTCAACATAACCTCGTGTTTCGCCAATCTGGCTGGATTCCGCATAAACTTGCGACAATAAACCATTTCCAGTAATATGCAGAATTGCTCTTTCTTCACCTTTCAAAAAGTTAGCTATTAAAGCCGAACCCATCATTGCTCTTGCAAGAAAATTAGCTGGTATTTCGGATAATTTATGACGATCTTGTGCTGTTAATGCAGTATTTGTATTTCTAATCATAGCCGCTCGGAAATGCTGATTTTCGGAAAGTATTCTTATGATTCTATCTCTATTTTTAAACTTAGATTTTATCTCTTCAATATTTTTCATTGATTTTGTTTTAATGTTTAATGTATAATGTTTGTAAAGTTATAAAGTTATAAAGTTTGTAATGTTTTAATGTTTAATGTATAATGTTTGTAATGTTATAAAGTTTGTAAAGTATAATGTTTAATGTTTAATGTTTGTAAAGTTTGTAAAGTTATAAAGTTTGTAATGTATAATGTATAATGTTATAAAATTTGTTTGAAAATTTGCTCGGCAGTTTCAATTGCGGATTTGTCGACCATAGCTGACGCTAAAAGTACTGGATTTTTATATAATTCTCGTGCTTCTTCAAATTTTTGTTGATTCATTTTAATTGCGGCTAATATAAATAGGCGAAAACCATCATAATCAGAATTTTCCATAGCATTTATCAAATATCTTTCTGCTAAATTGAATTCGTTTTTACTTAAATGAATTTGAGCAAGTCTTAATTTGCATAAGTCGTTCTGCGTGATTGTTAATTGATTAGAATCAATTATCTCGCTGTAAAGTTTGAAAGCATCTTGCAAATTATTCATACTAAATTCAGTATTTGCTAAATGATACTTCAAGAAAATGTCTTGTGAATTTTCTTGCAAATCAGTCTCGAGAAGTTTATGATTTCGCTCTTGCTTTTCGGGCGAGGCATCTAAGTAACCAAAATGCTCAATAGTTATATCTGTGTCAATAATTTCGAAGCCTGCATTTTCGATTGAATTACGAATTTGTTCGTGGATTCGTCCTGTAAATTTAAAAGCAGGGTTATTGCGAAATATCCGAGTAAATCTATGAGTTGTGTATTGGTTAAAATCATCAGGATTTATGTAATTTTTTAAGATTACATTAATGCCACCAATTTTAGGATTATTAAAATATTCATAATATTTATCCAAATCAAATTCAATAAGGACTTCATCGGTATCAATAGATATAATCCAATTATGACGAGCCATACCAATTGCATAATTTCTTGTCTCCGAGAAATCATCATTCCATTTGTGGAAATAAACTTCAGCATTATTTTGAGTCATTAATGTCGGAGTATTGTCCTCGCTACCCGTATCCACATACACAATTTGTTTGCAATAGGGTTGAACCGAAAACAATGTGTCCAAAATTGTTTCCGAATTATCTTTGCCTATAATTATTGCACTAATATTCATTACTTTTTAACTTTTTAACTTTACAACTTTATTACTTTTTAACTTTACAACTTTATAACTTTATAACTTTATTACTTTACAACTTTATTACTTTTTAACTTTATTACTTTACAACTTTTTAACTTTACAACTTTATTACTTTACAACTTTATTACTTTACAACTTTATTACTTTAGAAATCATATCCAAGTGAAAATAAATAGTACGGAGCCGACCATTTTTCGAACTCGTTTCTCCATGCAACATCAAATTTG
>DYPF01000005.1:2843-9094 GCA_020720105.1 Chloroherpeton thalassium | reverse complement strand
ATAGTACGGAGCCGACCATTTTTCGAACTCGTTTCTCCATGCAACATCAAATTTGATAGGCATTCCTAATAAATAAGTTCTTGCACCAATGCCAGCAGACATATATAAATCACGTGGTTGCCTATCTCCAAATACATTTGTTTGTGAGGCAACAAAATCATCAGTAAATGCTCCTGCAATATCCAAGAATAAATTGCCCATTACTCCTTGTAATAAAATTGGAATTGGTCCTGCCACAAGTGCAGTAAATAAGGGAAAGCGTAATTCTGTATTTAACATAAAAAATTTTGTTCCGCTGTGCTGACCAACAGCCCAACCTCTTGCGGGCATTTCGTAATTCATCATTGCAAAATCAATCGGGTCATCAAATGGTAAGCCATTCCCAAAAAATGATGAATTAATCCAATTTTCCGTTCCACCCAGATAATAATTTACAGGATTTGTTCCAAAACTCGCACCAACTTTTCCGCGAATTGCAGCAGTCAAGTAATCTGAAATAATAGGTTGATAAAAACGAATGTCAGTGTCGAAATTAACAAAACTTACTCCATCGTTGCTAAGTTTTGGCGTTCCACTAACTCCCAGATAGTATCTTGCACCCGAACTTGGTCCAAAGCTACTATAAAGCACATTATCGAACACATAACGAACACTTGGCATTAGCAAAAATCTATCGATTGAAGGAGCTGTAGGAATATCAACATTTTCTCTACTTAAGCCCATTATACCAAGGTTAGCCTCGATTCTTCGGAACAAATCAAATGGCAATGCAGCATCAATAGAAGTTCCGTAGTTGCGGTATCTATATATTAATCCATCTGTGCGGTATACAAAAGCAGATGAATGATATAATGATAAACCATAATCTACTAAATCGGGCTTATACATATAATTTACCAAAAACGAACTATTCTTTAAGTCCATCAGCAAACTTGCTTGTGCATATATCTGATGATCTCCCAGAATATCTGAGAACATCATTTGAGTTACGCCTTGGAACCCATAAAATGTGCTATAGTTAGGATTACCAATTATTGCATCTGGTGTAAAAATAATCTTATATGGTTTTTCTACAAAATTTTCATTATTGAGAATATCGTCTGATTTCTTGATTTGCAATTCGGGGTCTTTTTGCAAAGCATCGGGATTGGGTTGAACAAAATCCTGTCTTGACAAATCTAAACTATATTTACCAAAAGCAAGTTTTGTAGTGTCGTTAACTGATGAACTCGAATCAATTTTATTCAATTCAGAAACTAAATTATTTTGTTCGTATTCTGTATTTAGATATGAAGTGAATGGCAACTCAGTAACATTTAATTTCTTTTCCAACGGAAATCTCATTAAAAATATATCATAACCACCGTCAATCTGACCTGAATAAAGCAACTTACTGCCATCGGGAGAAATTGAAATTTGGTTGATTCCAATTAGTGAGTTTGTTTTAGGTACGGCAGTTAATGTATTAAGATTTAATTCGTATAAATTACTTATACCATTATAATCAGATACGAAGAGGATTTTGTCGGGATTTTGGAAAGCGGCAATAGATGTAATATTTGAATTTTCTTCAAAAGTGAGCCTTCTAATATCATTTGTAGTTAAATCAATTGAATAAATATCTTGTCTATCAAATTGATATTTCCAAACTTTTAAATCATTAGTTGTAATATGGATTGTGTCGTTTTGTCCTCTATCCGAAACGAAAAATAATTTTTTAGAGTCGTTGCTCCACTCGGGAATCGCATCTGAAAAAATATCATTTGTAATATTTATCAATTTTTTACTTTTAAAATCATAAACAAATATGTCTGATTGGTTGGGCAATGAAGCAGAAAATGCAAGTTTATTACCATCAGGCGACCAAGTGACAGAAGTAATTGACTTTAAATCTAAATCAATTTTTTCGTAATCGCCAGTTTTTTCATCAATTATGAATACTGCATTTTCTCCACCTGCTTTAGCTGAGAGTGCAATTTTGGTGCCTTGTGGATTCCAAGATATTCCGGGTGTTAATATATTCAATTCCTCAAAATCTTGTTTTCTAAAACTGCTAACTACTTTTCGGGGTTCGCTTTCTTTATCAATATCTCTTATGAAAATAGCAAATACACCATCATCAACACCGATATAGGCATATTTCTGCCCATTAGGCGAGATTGCTGGTGAAGTATTCCAATAATTTCTTGTTTTTTTACGCAAAGTCAAATTTTCTGAAAAATCATCAGGATCTTGAAATTCTTTAACATCTGGAAGATACATTTTCTTTAAATCTTTCATCCATTTTTCAGAAAAATCTTCTAATGATAAGTTAAAAGTATTCTTGAAAGCTATATCGGTATTACGATAAGCATTTAAATTGTTTATCAATTCACCAATCTTTTCTTCACCATAATTAGTGGAAATATACCAGTAAAAAATCTGTCCTCCGCGATATGCTAAATACCCGTCTAATCTTGATAAATCGGGAAGATAATTATTTAAAACTAAATCACGAATATACATATCTGTTAAAGTAGTCAAAGTTTTTAGACTTTCCCACTCTGCTAATCCTTCATTCATCCAAATTGGTATTTCAAACATACCACCAGAGGAAATTGCAGACTGAAATGTTCCACCATAAAACATATCATTCAAAACAGCGTGTACTAATTCGTGAGCAATAACATGCCTAAAACTTTCCCAATTACCATCAAATGGTAATACTACGCGATTTTTGAAAAGCTCGGTAACACCACCAACTCCTTCGGGCATAAAACTACTAATAGCATTTGTCTGCTGGAATTGCACGTGAGAATTATATACAATTATTGGCACTCTGCGATTAATTGCAAAATTCAAGTCATTTTGAATAATATTCAGAGATTTTTCTGCATTAATTGCAGTAAATTCAGCTAAATACTTAGAGCCTTGATTGTAATATATATCAAAATGTTCAGACTGAATGAACATCCATTTAAAGTTTTCGTACTGCACTTTATTTTTCCCATATTGAGCAAACAATTGTGTACTGCTAATTAGGAAAAAAATTATCAGGATTTTTTGAAATTTAAGCATAATTATCCTTATCTTTGTTATAAGATATTATAACGTTAGACGCAAACTCGTTAATTAAAGTTTAATTATTAGGCGCACTTTCAATTGCAGATTTTATAGCAATTGTGTACTTCTGTGAATTTGTTCTAATTGAGTCAAGCACTTCTAAATGGTTTGTTTCCTTCTTAGGATTTTCGCTTAATTTATTAGTAATAAAGGATAATCCCAATTGATTTACGCTCAATAATGCACCCGAAAGTAGCTCCAGCACAGTGGACATACCAATTGCATCTCCCTTAATTCTTCGGTAGAATCTTGCTTCAGCAGGTGTTTCATAACTTGGTCCTGTAACTTCGATATATGTTCCTGTATGATATGGAATTGAATTTTGTACTAATGAATCCTCAAAAGATGATTTCCAATTTTGATTTATTATTGCATTGTCAATCTTCTTATGAGTTAATAATTGCTTGTTGAACAAGTGTATTATATCTTTGTAAGTTAAATTTATCGAACTTGTAAGAATCATCAAATCACCAACATTGAATTTGGGATTTAAAGCACCAGCAGCATTAAGATAAACAAAATTTCTAATTCCAAATAAAAATGGAATAATCAATGGGATTAATACAATTTCTAAAGGATAGCCTTCATACAAATGAAATCTTCCTGCAAAAACCATCGCAATTCTATCATTATGTTTGATAATTAATATTTCATTGGAATGCCCTACAACAGTTGATTCTGGCATATAGGGAATTTCTTGATAATTGATTTTTTGAAGAATTTCAAAATTATTCCAAATATTATTTAAGCCCGATCCACTCGAAATCACAAGATTTGGCATAAATTCTAACTTTTCTGCAATTCCATTTGCAATTCCAAATAATTGTTCTAAAATATCAGTATGTATTGCTTGCATTGATGTTTTCTTTTTTACAAATTTACTTAAAATTTTAAAAGTAATTATTTTTTTCACTAAAATTTAAGATATTTTTCTTTTTTACGTCTAATTTATTTTTGAATTTGCAATTATGAATTTTATCAATCCATTTATACTTTTTGGCTTAGTATTAGCTTCGATACCAATTATTCTACATTTCCTCAATCTAAGAAAACTTAAGAAAATTGAGTTTTCAAGCTTGAAATTCTTGATTGAACTACAAAAATCACATATACGCAAGCTAAAAATTAAGCAGTGGCTGTTATTATTGCTACGCACTCTTACGATTATTTTTATCGTGTTGGCATTTGCTCGTCCTTTAACGCGTGGACATTTACCGGGATTCTCAAAATATGCCGAGTCGAGTGTGATAGTATTTGTTGATAATAGTCCAAGTATGAATTTGACTGATGAATATGGCAATAGATTTAATTTTGCCAAGAGAATTGCTAAAAACTTGATTGAACAATTTAATTCTCGAGATGAAATTGTTCTTATACCACTTGGAAATTTACAATCGGCTGATTTTTATAATTTCACTTCAAATTTTGCTAAAATTAGCGAAGATTTATCCAAAATGAGAATTTCACAATCTTCAATTAATATTTCCAATGCCATTGCAACTTCTGCAGAATTATTCAAAAAAGCACATTTTTTAAATAAGGAAATTTATTTTATTACAGATAATCAACTTCTAAATTTTGAGAATTTTGATGATACTTTTATTACAAATATCCGACCAGCAATTTATTTTGTAGAAGTTGGTGCAAATTCCAAAGCTAATCTAACAAATATATCAGTAGATTCTATTATCCCCACAACTCGAATTTTTCAATTTAATAATCCTGTAATTACTAAGATTAAACTAACAAATCATTCTGTTGAAGATAAAAGTAAACTAAGTATGTCTATGCTTTTCAATGCGATTAAGGTAGCTCAGAAAAATGTTAATATTAAAAGTGAAACCTCAACTTATAATGATATTAGTGCTGTTCTTAAATCAAATGATGTGCTTTTGGGAGAAGTAGAATTAGAAAATGACGCATTGCCCAATGATAACCGTAGATTCTTTGGCGTTATTCTTCCTAATAAGCCACAAGTAGCATTGATTTCGGATAATAATAATTTGTTTCTGCAGAATGCACTTGGAATTAATTATCAGCTAAATTATTGCAATGTAGAGATAATTCCAACAATAAATTTTAATAGTACAGATTTGACAAAGTTTGATGTATTGGTTTTTGAAAATTATTCTAAAATAAATGCTTCAAGAGTGGAAAATTATCTTAAAAATGGTGGTAGAGCTATTTTCTTTGCAAGTGAAGATCTCTCTACGAATCAAGAAATTGTAAAATTTTTGAAGTTAGATAAATCAGAAATAATTAATTATTCCAATAATTCAAACAATATTGTTTCAAAAATTGCAAAATCTCATCCTATTTTTGAAGGAGTGTTTACAAATTCTAATATTGAAGTTGCTGAAAAGATTTCAATTTACAAAGAAATTCCATACAAAAAAGGAATTCCAATTATCGAATCAATAACAGGAAATTTACTTTCGGAAGAATACTTATTAAAAGGTAAATATTTATTCTTTTCCATTAATCCTATGCAAGAATGGGGTAATATACCAACTTCAGCATTATTCCCGATAATTATTTATCGCTCAATTTTATATTTATCATCGTTACCAGAATTATCAACAAGTGTTATGATAGGCTCGTCAGTGCAATTAAAAATTCCTGCAAGGTTTGCTGAAGGTTCAAATTTTTCTATTATTGACCCAAATGGCAATAAACAAGTAGTTTATGCTCCTAATTTATCAACTGGGATAATTGTGAGCATTCCAAAAGTGGAATTACTGGGTAATTATGTTGTATATAATTCCAAAGAAAAGCCTGTTGGTATAATATCAGCAAATATTAATCCAAAAGAATCAGTTATTTCTAAGATTGGTAATGAAAAAGTGGAAGAATTGCTGAAAAAGAAATTTGAAAAAGAAGTAACAGTTGCATTTTTGCAAGACTATGTTAATTTATCCCAGCAAATCAAACGAGTGCGTTCGGGTTCGGAACTTTGGCAAATTTTCTTGGTATTGGCAATTATTACAGCTATTTCCGAGCTTCTTGTACAAAGATTGATGAAAAACGAGTAAGAAACCTGATTTTAAATAATAATTCACTATGTTAACTCTGTCATTGCGAGTCCCGATTTATCGGGACGAAGCAATCTAAATATGCGAAGAGATTGCTTTGTTCCAACAAGTTGGAAC